>JAIPHI010000157.1 GCA_021735285.1 Fidelibacterota bacterium
AAAGAATATTGTCCTCCGTCACAATCGAGAAAAGCTAAGAATGACTCTTAATTCCATAGGTGACGCCGTAATATCGACAGACTTAAATGGAAATATTCTCAGAATGAATCCTGTAGCCGAAGAGCTTACTGGCTGGCAACTAAAAGATGTGAAAGGCAAGCCACTAAATAGGGTATTTGATATTATTAATGCTAAAACAAGAGAGAAAGTGGAAAATCCGGTTCGTAAAGTATTAGAAGAAGGTAAAACAATAGGACTGGCAAATCATACTATGCTCATAGCCAGGGATGGAAAAGAATATCAGATCGCTGATTCGGGGGCTCCTATCAAAGATGCCGAAGGGAATATAAATGGAGCAGTACTTGTCTTCAGAGATGTCACAGAAGAGTATAGAATGCGAGAATCTCTCAAAGCCAGCCGGAGAAAATATAAAACAGTCTTCGAAAATACGGGGACAGCAACCTGCATAATTCAGCAGGATGGTACCATAACTCTGGCCAATAAAGAATTTTTAGAATTAGCCGGGAGTCAGGACATAGCAAAGAAAAAGAAACTATCGGACTTTATAGATAGTGAAAATTTCAAAACTATTAAGGAAGAACAATATGCCAGCCTGCATTCAAATCACGTTAGATCGGAAGACTCTCTACAAAATCATGAATATGATTTTATAGCCCTCAATGGAAAGCGGAGAAATGTTTTTTTAACAATAGATAACATTCCGGGTAGTAAGAAATTCGTGGCTTCTCTTTTAGATATTACACCCCGCAAACAGATGGAAATAGAACTTAGAGAGAATATGGAGAGGTACAGGAGCTTTTTTAAAACTTCTCGAGATTGTGTCTTTATTACAAGTAAAGACGGTCGATGGATAGATATGAATGAAGCTGCTGTAGAATTATTTGACTATAATTCCAAAGCGGAATTAAAAAAAGTTAGAATTCCGGAACTTTATGCCAATCCAGTTGATCGTAAAGCATTCTTACAAAAATTAGAAAACGAGGGGTATGTGGAAGATCAGCCGCTGGACCTTAAGAAAAAAAATGGTGAGATAATTCATACTCTAATTACAAGTGTGCCAATTAGAGACGAATCAGGAGAAGTCACCCGGCTTCAGGGTAGTATTAAAGATATCACAGAACGGAGAGAAAGAGAAAAAGAACGGGAAAAACTCCAAAAGCAGCTTACCCAGGCCCAAAAATTGAAATCCATTGGCACCTTAGCCGGCGGAGTTGCTCATGATTTTAATAATATTTTAACAGTCATCATTGGACTAACACAAATCATAATGTCACAGATGGATGAATCCGATCCCAATTATGAACACCTGGAAAGTATATTTGAGTCAGCAGAAAGAGCTGCAAAATTAACTGAACAGCTCCTGCTCTTTAGTCGCAAAAAAGGGTTAGAGTTAGAGGCCTTGAATCTAAACGAAACTATTTCTCATCTGGAAAAAATGTTGAATAGATTAATTGGCGAAGACATCACCATGTATGACAGTCTGACTGATGATCTCTGGCAAATTAAAGCCGATGAGGGTCAGATTGAACAGGTGATCACCAATCTAGTGGTCAATGCTAGGGATGCAATGCCGCAAGGTGGAGAATTAACAATTAGTACCCAAAATGTTTTTATCACGGCCGAGAAGGCCAAAACAATTCCTGATATCAAACCTGGAGAATATGTGCGGCTAACAGTAGAAGACACAGGAACAGGCATGGAGCAGAGTATTCAGGATAAAATTTTTGAGCCCTTTTTCACGACAAAAGGCAGAGCTGAAGGGACTGGAATGGGACTTTCAGTAGTCCACGGAATTATTAAAAAACACAATGGACTGATTAATGTTTATAGTGAGCCAGGCGAAGGTACTATTTTTAGAATTTACCTACCGGCAATCTTAGAAAAGAATAAAGAGCAAAGTGAGAATAAAGCAGAAGCCGATATTGCTTCATACAGAGGATCTGGTGAGACTGTTCTTCTTGTCGAGGACGAAAAGCCCGTTCTTACTTATCTGGAAGATATATTAGAGCGTTATAAATATAATTTTTTAAGTGCTAAAAATGGTGAAAAAGCCCTGGAAATATTTGAAGATAATAAGCCTGCCATAGACCTTCTAATAAGTGATGTAATTATGACCGGCATTAACGGAGTGGAATTGGCAGATAAATTAAAGCAGCAAAAGCCAGATTTAAAGGTAATTTTGAGTAGCGGTTATTCGGATAGGAAAGTTGTTCCTCATGAGATCAAGAAAAAAGGTTACAGATTTATTCAAAAACCTTACAATATAAAAAAACTATTAGAACTGGTCCGAGAAGCACTGAACAAAGAGTAATGTTATTCTAAATGGGTCTTCAGAAATTCCGGTGGGAACATAATTAATTTTGGTTCTTAAAAATTTCAGACACGTAAATTATAAAACAAAGATGCATGTCTATTTGTGAGACAATCACTTTTATCTCACAATTTTTGATTGTATTGGGGCTGATCCAGGTTTTGTTAATCTATTCTGAGCAGTAAGATAACCACTAAAATAAATGAAGCTTTTCACCATGCATTAGCCTATCTCTTATACACATTTATTCAGCAGCTACTTGCAAAATTGCTAATAAAAGATAGATTACCCCTCTCCCCCTCCGGCAAAATCTATTCCCGTTAAAAAACAAACGGGACAAACGGAACAGGCTTCATAGGGGAAACTCTCCGGGCTCATAATTTAATGAAAAAACTATGGTTTTACGTTACCTCAAAGCAAAAGGAACAACAGTGTCCCCCTTAGCAAAGGAGGAACAAGTGGGGTGTAAGATTGTTCTGTTTAGCAAACTAACATCTTTAAAAATGCGTATAATAGTTAGGCATCAGCATGGTGAAAAGGGAATAACTCCAGGTAAATATTGAGCCTGTTTCTCCAGTCTTTTTGAAGCCCTTTTATTTTCAATTTCAAGGTTTTTATTACCCGGACATTAGACATTGAATAGTTTATATTCGTTAATAATAAAAAGAGAATTTGGAATATCGATTAACGAATTTCCAATTACGAATTTTGTAACGTCCTGAAATAGGTTAACACTTTCAAAAGGAGGAAAACTATGCTAGCTATTGCCTGTCAGATATCAATCCCAAACCATTATATTTTTGAATAATGTTGTCTTTTTAATTGCAAATTTTTTTATATCTGCACCAGTATTTTGGGAGACCTTTCTAAATATTACAGACAATCAGATTGAAGATAATCAAACCTATCTTTTAATCATTTCCAGAAGTTTGTCAGCACTCCGCGTATTTAACACATCCTCGGATTCCAGCCATCCTCGTCGGGCCTGATTTATTCCATATCTTAAGTTTGGTAATTGAGACGGATTGTGAGCGTCAGTCGAAATTACGATTTTCAGCCCTCTTTCTTTAGCCATTTTACAATGGATATCATTTAGATCGAGGCGTTTGGGTGAGGAATTGAGTTCTAAATATACACCCTTATCCAGGGCTGCGTCCATAATTTTCCCCATATCCACATCAATTGGTGGCCGTTTATTTATCTCCCGTGCAGTAGGATGTCCAAAAATATTGAAATAGGGATTATCCATGGCCCTTAAAATTCGCAGCATCTGCTTTTCCCGCGGTAAATTGAATTTATAATGGATACAGCAGACGCGTAAGTCTAACCTCTTTAAAATGCTATTGGGAAGGTCAAGACTCCCATCTTCCAGTATATCAACCTCAACCGATTTGAAGATTCGAAAATCATCAAACTTCTCGTTAATCCTATCGATTTCGTCAATCTCTTTGGCAAGTTCATCAGCATCCAGACCATTAGCAATGGTGACTCTCTGAGAATGATCAGTAATGCCAATATATTCGTGACCTAACTCTTGCGCTGCTTGCGCCATTTCTTCGATAGTAGCACCTCCGTCAGAATACTGGGAATGCATCTGCAAATCGCCTTTTAAATCCTTCCTTTCGATCAACTGTGGCAGGTTGTTATTCCTAGCAGCCTCAATTTCCCCTCTATTTTCTCTTAATTCCGGCACAATATAAGGTAATCCAAGAGCTTGATAGACCTCATCTTCTGTCTCTCCGGCAATCGACTTTTGATTAGATTCTCTAAAAACACCATACTCATTCAATTTTAATCCCTTTTCACGAGCAATATGCCGGGTTTGTATATTATGGTCCTGTGAACCTGTGAAATAATTCAGAGCAGCACCATAGCTTTCTTCCGCAACAACCCTCAGATCAACCTGTAAGCCACCTCTTAAATGTACAGAGGATTTAGTATCTCCTTTGGAAATTATATCTTCTACATCTTCATAAGCTACAAAATGATCCATAATAACTTCGCTATCTTTACCAGTGGCTAAAATATCTATATCTCCAACCGTTTCTTTTTTCCTCCGATAACTACCGGCCACAGCCAGTCTATTTGTACTTTCTAATTTTCGCATATATTCTAATAAAGGCTGAGTATATTCTTCCGCTCGATTGTAAAAAAGACGATTCCCTTGCTGCTCTTTCTGTTTTATACTCTTTTTTATATTTTCTTCCGTCTTCTTACCAAAGCCTTCCAGCTCTCTGATCTTACCTTTATTTATAGCTCTTTCCAGATCGTCGATATTCTCTATATCCAGTTCTTTATACAATTTTTTTACCCGTTCCGGTCCCAGACCTTCCAGACTCATCACTTCCAGCAGTCCTGAAGGAATTTTATTCTTAATTTCTTCCAGCTGGTGAAATTTACCTTTTTGCACAATTTCCACTATCTTTTCTGCAATCCCTTCTCCGATTCCGGAAAATTGTTGCAGGTTTTCACCTTCTTCTACCATTTCTGCTAGTTCACGGGTAATGCTTCTAATTCGGCGAGCAGCCTGTCTATAAGCGCGAATTTTGAACGGATTGGCACCGTCCAGATCAAGCATATCTCCATACTCCTGAATCACATCGGCAATATAATTATTATTAATTGGCATTATTTATTCCCTTTGTTAATTATCAAATTTAATCGTATTTCTTGAGTATTCTTGGTAGATAAATATTTATCCCTCTAGACCCAGCCAGGACGGAAGATTATAAAAATCCGGTCTGGAAGAGACATGATAAGTTTGCATCCCCAATTTTTCAGCCGGTCTAATATCCGCAGTTTGCGAATCTCCAACCATCAAGACCTGGTCAAAATTGACACCTTCTCGATCAGTAATATATTTGAATCCTTCTTTACCCGGTTTTATAAAATCTTTAATATCCGAGCGTTCTATATCCAAATCCTTTATGGAAGATATAGTAAACCTTCTATCTTTGGGGAAAAACTCAGCCATCTGAATATGATCCAATATTCTTGCTCCCAAAAACCGGTTATTTGTTGTATAAAGAAAGACAGGATAAGTAGCTGCGATCTTATGCATAGTTTGAATCGCATATTGATCTTTCCTTATAATTTTACTTAAATCTTTAACATTATTACTTACTGCTTTTGCATATTCCTCAATATCCACTTTCCAATGAGTTAGAAGAGTTAGTGAGTAAGTGGCATTACCTGCGATCTTTTCCCCTAGTTTTTGTTTTTCTTCCTCTATTTTTTCTCTGCCCTGCTTCTGACTAATTTTTTCAACTTGGCTCACCATCGTTGCAGCAGCATTAATAAAAGCCCTGGTGATTTGTTCTTTTTCAGGATATAATGTTCCATCAAGATCAAATATCAGGAGCTCAAAGTCTTTCTTTCTCATTTTATCCATCCTTTTGGGTTAATCTCAATATTATAACTTGCTCTTGTAGAGGTAAATTTATATATTGTTCGATTAAAAATAAAGCGAGAGGATATTAACTGTTATGGTAAAAGACACCGAACAAGTAAAAAATTTACATCGTCAAAGAGATGATCTATTCAATGAAATTGGCAAAGTAATAATTGGTCAGAAAAAAATAATAAAGCAGTTGCTTATAGCTCAACTGTGTCGGGGACACTGCCTTTTAATCGGAGTTCCCGGGCTGGCGAAAACAATGATGATCAGCAGCCTGGCAGAAATGATGGACCTGAAATTTAGCCGCATCCAATTCACTCCTGATTTGATGCCTTCTG
>JAIPHI010000158.1 GCA_021735285.1 Fidelibacterota bacterium
AAAGTACATCGTTTGATCAATAATTGTTGTCCCTTTGCCGAATATGTGCAACTTCATAAATGGGGAAAATTAGACGCCAAATATACTCAGCGAACTCCCCATCAATTTATGCAAGATCTGGTAGATGCAGATGTAGATTTTACAATAACCGGTCAGCAAATGTATTTTCCCTATCGCGATCTCCAGGATACAATATTATTAATTGAAAGGTATGAAGAATTCGGGCGTCCGGTTCAATTGACAGAGGTCGGAACTTCGTCGGGTCCTACTAAAAAATCAATTAATTCCGATCGGCTTAAAATGCCAACTGAACCATATATATGGCATCGCCACTGGGATGAAAAATTACAGGCTGATTGGGTCGAGGGATTATATACTCTTGCCTACAGTAAACCCTGGATAGAAGCAGTTAACTGGTATGATTTTGTTGATCCATATTCATGGATAGACAATGGTGGTCTGCTTCGTAATCCTGAAGGAGAACGGAAAGCTGCTTATCATAGATTAATGAAACTACAGGAAAACTGGAAAAAACTCTAATAAAGGATATCTTCTATGAACACTGGAAAACTAATTTTTAAGCCCTATTTTGTTCAAAAAGGTCGCGGGCCCCATCTGGATGATTTTGCTTTTGCAGGTGATCCAAAAGGGGACACTTTTAAGAGTAATATAACGGTAAATAAAGAGGGAGTAACAATATCTGAAATAGGTGATCAAAACCGATTTTATATTACTATCCGATGGAATGTTGAGGGTTATGGCTATTTACAAATGCCTGCTGACAATGGTGGTAAATTTTACGAATTACCTAAATCTGATAGTAGTATTTATAATCTTAATTTTGAGTTGGCTAAAACCCGGATATTCCGGAATAGAAGACGATTGGAAAATTTTAAAAATCAGAATTGGAATCCATCTAGAGAGTTACATAATTTTTTAGATTTAGCAGAAAATTATTTTGTAGACGCTAAGAAAAGACAAAAAAATCCTGAGAGATGTGCTTCATTGTCCCAGAAAGCACTAAAATATGGTCTGTTCGCCAGTGAATTGGTTGAATTGGAAAAGGCTCGTTTTGATATACGTCAGCACGGGAACCGGTCTGATTTTCTTTATGGATGTGATGGACGAGGTTATTTTCAGATGGAGGAAGAACTCTTTTTAGAACGATTTAGTGAATTATTTAATTATGCTACAATAACTCATTATTTGACTGGAGATTTTGTAGATTTCGAACCTGAAGAAGGTCAGAAGCATTTCAAAAAGAGAGATCAATTACTGGATGACTTGCTCAGGCATAGTGTCACTGTAGAAGGACGTCCATTATTTTGGACTCACACATGGGTTACGCCCGATTGGTTAAAAGAGAAAAATTATTCACAGTTACTAAAGTATCTGGAAAAACATATTCGGACAGTGGTTGGCCATTATGGTGATAAGATTAAAGTCTGGGAAGTAGTTAATGAATTACATGATTGGGCCAATGAACTGGAATTAAATCATGAGCAAACTATAGAATTAACAAAATTTGCCTGCAAGGTAGCCCGGGATACGAATCCAGATATTAAACTATTGATAAACAATTGTTGCCCTTTTGCTGAATATGTGCAAAAAGGTAAGTGGCATAAAAAGGAAGCCCTGTATCCACAGCGAACCCCTTTCCAATTCACAAAGGAATTGATTGAAGCAGGAGTAGATTTTGATGCTGTAGGGGTACAAGTATATTTCACCCGGAAACCAGTAGCTGATTACATACAGGTGATAGAACGGTATAAAGAATTGGACAAGGATATACAATTAGCTGAAGTTGGTGCACCTTCAAAGGGGATAAGTCAGGAGTTTATTGATCCCGATATTGAGGATTATACACGATTGCCTTATGAATGGCATCGCCATTGGGATGAAGAATTGCAGGCTGATTGGCTCGAACAGATTTTTACATATGCCTATAGCAAGCCTTTTATAAAAGCTGCCAACTGGTACGATCTGATCGATGGATTTTCGTTTTTAAAAAATGGTGGTCTCTTGCGTTCTCCTAAAGGAGAGACAAAATCAGCAGTGGACCGTTTACTTAAATTAAAGAAAAAATGGAATGATCTTAATAATAAGACATAGGCAGGGAAATGGGAAAAAACATTGATCGAAGAGAATTCATTAAAAAAAGTACACTTAGTGCAGCTGCGGCAACATTATGGCCCACCTATAAATCCTTGGCAAAACCTCTGATCAAAACAGTTAAACCAGTAACCTTTAGACCCTATCCTCACCCCTGGGCGCCCAAAATGAATTTTGTATATGCCAGTAATGAAAATGTAGACCCCTTTATGTCTGGAGTCGAAATAACGGGGAATGGAATAGTAGTACCGGAAAACATGGGAAACCGTAGGTTTGGCATAAATACACAATGGTTTGTGGAAGGTTTTGGGTTTTGCAGTTTATGTGCCAATAATGGCGGGAGATTTTATACATTAAATGATCTGAATGGTAGGAATCTCAATCTTAATTATGAATTTGCCAATAGTAGGGTTTCCAGGAATTTAAGGGTACGGAAGAAATATCGGAAACAGGGAACAGACTTTTCACATGAAGTGAATTCCTATGTAGAATTATCCCGGGAATACCTGGAAATGGCAGAGAAAAACAGGCTCAATGGTGAAAAATGTGCTCATTATGCTGACAAATCTTTGTACCATGCTCTCTGGGCTGGAGAAAAAATAGAAGTAGAGCATGCTAGAATCCAGATCGAGAAGAATCAGAGAAAAGATAAGGTCTATTTTGGTTGCGAAAGTCGCCAGTATATCTGGGCTAAATCAGAAGCTTTTACTAAACGATTTGCTGAGTTATTCAATTTTGCTACCCTTACTCACTATATATGGGATACCTGGTATCCTTTATTTGAACCTCAGGAAGGAGATTATAATTGGGGGATAAAAGATGATATTGCGGATTTTCTGCTAGATAATAATATCACAATTGAAGGTCGTCCACTTTTTTGGTTTCATCCCTGGGTTACACCAGAATGGTTGGAATATAAAAATTATGATCAGCTTAAGAAATATGTGGAAAACCATACCAAAAACCTGGTCAGTCATTATGGAGATAATGTTCTTCATTGGGAAGTGATAAATGAATATCATGATTGGGCTAATATATTCGACCACACACCTGAACAGATCACTGAAATAGTCCGGCTTGCTTGTGACAAAACAAAAGAAACCAACCCCAAAGTTAGTCGGCTAATTAATAATTGCTCACCCTGGAGTGAATATGTTGCAAGGGGCCGAATGGCAAGAATGGACGCCACAAGACCATTACGTTCCACCCGTCAATTTGTAGAAGATATAGTGGAGGCTGGAGTTGATTTTGATGTTCTAGGTATTCAGTCTTATTTTGGATATCGTGATCTATCGGATATAATGCGGATGGTAGAACGATTTGAGAAATTTGGTAAGCCAATCTATATAACTGAGATAGGAACTACTTCAGGACCAACCTATAAAACTGTTATGGACAAAAGTATGAATATTAAAAATTCTCCATATGATTGGCATCGGCCCTGGGACCAAGAGTTACAGGCTGATTGGCTGGAACAAGTTTATACTCTTTTCTATAGTAAGCAAAATATTAAATCAATTAACTGGTATGATTTTTCGAACTTTAGACCATTTATTGTAAATGGTGGTTTAGTTAAGGAGAATTGTGAACCTAAGCTTGCTTTTCACCGGTTAAAAAAATTGTTAAAATCCTGGAATCAATTACCAAAAAATTCAAAGGAAAGGGAATAATTATGACATCTAAAGAACGTTTATTAATTGCTCTACAGGGTGGCAAACCGGATCATGTTCCGGTGAGTCCTGACATATCTGTAATGGTGCCAGACCGTCTGGATGGTAGGCCTTTCTATGAAATTCATCTGGATGGTCGCGAACATTATGGCTGGACTTCTGCTACTCATGGTGAAGTCTATGTTGATGCGGTCAAACATTTTGACATGGACGGCTTTTATATGTATGGAGGACTGGAAGAGCTCCGCCCTGATGATGCTCCTGAATTCACTTCGGAAATTGTCGATGTTCCGGAAGGGAAACTAGTAAAAAGAACCTGTCAAACTTCCAAAGGTACTCTAACCGAGGAAGAAATATTTTTTGCCGATGAAGCTCCCTGGCGCAAGGTAAAACCGGTCAAAAATCTAAAAGAAGATTTTGAAAAATTGCAGCTCTGGATGGGCAAAGGCGATTGGAAATATAAAAAGGAATACAATGATACAGATGTAATCGGAGAGCTGGGTGTGTATCTTGGTATGATACCAGTTTTTCAAGATTGGTGGTTCAATTACCGAAATGGTGGATTTGAAAATGTATTCACGGACTTTTTAATGGAAAATAAGTTCATGCATAAAGTCCATGATTTCTGGATGCGATGGGCTCTGGCTAATATCAAAGCAATGATAGAAGCTGAACCGGATATCATAATGTTGGGTGGCTCTAGTGCCAGTCTTAGTGTGAGCTCACCGGATATATTCAGAGAATTTGAACTACCATTTATTCAGCAAGCCTCGAAAATTTGTAAAGCAGCTGATATTCCCTGTCATTTACATATTTGCGGGAAATCATGGCCTTTAGTACAAATAGTAGCAGAAGAGACTGATGTAACCTCAATGGAACCCATGGAAGAACCACCTTCAGGCAATGTTGATTTAGCAATGGTGAAGAAAAAATATGGTGATAAATTAAACATCAAAGGTAATATCAATACTACTAATTTTATGCTGGAAGCGACTCCTCAAGAGATTGAAGATAAATGTAAAAAATTAATAGATGATGTAGGATATGACGGTGGATTTGTGCTTTCCACAGGAGATCAATGTGGTCGTGATACTCCTGATGAAAATCTGTTCAAAATGGTAGAAGTAGCTAAAACCTATGGGAAATATTAATTAATATTTCTGACTTAAAATTTCCTCCGGGAATATAAAGGATAAAAATATATACCATTGAAATCATTGTTAATTAATGATATATAAGTTTTGTGTCAATTATTAATATTAACTAGGCCATTTATTTTACTTTTGTCTTGATACAAAAGTAACAAAAGATCAAGACCTGACGAGAATTCACTAAAAATTTAACTATTCCACTAAACCCCTTTAAACTTATTTTATTTATGGCTTCGTCATATAATCCGGATACAGGACTAATAAATTAATACTTTAATGATCAATTTCTCGAATGAACAATAAAGGGCTTCTTAACGCTCCACAGTTAAATTTTCTTAACGTGAATTCTCTGATGGTCAGAAAAAACAAAAAAAATTGAAAGTAAAATATGTCCCTGCTGATTAATTTCATTTATTCAAATTTTAAACGACCTAAGCTATTGTTCTTTAATCTAAATTTTCTATTAAAATGCATTAAATCAACGGGATCAAATATAACTATTTTGAAACCATTTAGACGCATGTTTTATCTTATAGCAAATAGAATCTTTATTTATAAACTTTAATAAATTTTTAAGATGCTGGTTATTATGGTTTTTTGCTAAGTTTGAAATACTAGTATTAGTGAGGGAGAAATTTATCAAAACTAAGAAAAAGTTGTTAATCCACATTATTAAAATTATTACTATAATAGGCTTGATTCCTATAGTTAGCTACGGGATGAATATAAAGTGGTTGGTACATGATGCCGATATCTGGCAGCGCGAGCAAAAAATTTGTGGTAAACTGGATACATTGGTTTTATTGCAAGGAGAAATTAACTGGAACAAGGGAGTCATTCCTTTCGATGTTGATCCCGATGATTCTACCTTTGAAGCTGAAGTAAAACTGTCTGAAGGAGATAATTGGTTTGTAGCAGCTATCGACAGCCAGGGAGAAGAAATTTATTCTGATACTCTCAAATTAATTCTAAAGCTCCCTATCAAGCCGGTGCTGGAAGCTTATCCTACTGTAGCCGGTAGAGAGGTAACCTTACAAAGTCGGATCATTGAAAATCCTGATTCAGTAGAAATAGATTACTTCTGGGCTGATGACCAGCACAATCCGGTTCATCTGGGGATGAATGAAGCTACC
>JAIPHI010000159.1 GCA_021735285.1 Fidelibacterota bacterium
TATAATAACTGTTATCTGCCATATGTTTTCCCTATTCTTTATTTAAAACAAGACTCTACTAGTATAAGTAATTAAAACAATTAATCTATAAATAAATTACCCTGCTTGCAAGCATTTATTGGAAACTGCTCAATCCCCGTGGCTTTAAGAAACTCCCATAGGAGGGTGTTTTTTCCTTTTATATTTATATGCTTCGCTCCTGGATGGTGGGGGCGGAATCCTACTATATATTATATCCGGTCGCTGGATCCGGATTCTAAATATACGAGCAAAGAATTCTCAATCTATATAAGGATTTCCCGCTGAGTCCAAAAACACCCCGCCTAACTGCCTACTTATTGCAAAACTCCAGCGATTAATACTAACCATTACTAAAACAGGTACTAAATTTAACCGGTTGATTATATACGCATTAGCCAATTGACAATATGGCACAATCCAAATTGTATCCGATATTGTACCCCATTTTTGGCTGTTCTGGTCGAGGTTTTTGGTGGGGCAGGGGCTTGTGAAGCCGGGGGAGGATTAAGGGTAGGGCTTATTACACTCTGTCTAAGGCACAGGGTATTTTTCTTTCATTTAATATCTTTAATTTTTTTAACTTAATTTAAGTACAGGAAGTCCTCTACCTGACTATATTCCCCACCATATAGTAATTTCTTATTTTAAAAGTGTAAACCTATTTCAAAATGTACTGTATGAAAAATCAATCAAAAATTAATATTTTATTCCTTATTTAGGTTCGCTTTTGATAAGTGAAAAAAATACTATTAATTCATTCACCCGGATGATAAACCCTTTCAAGATTATTTTTAATTTCTGTTAGATAATACCATGATTTTTTAAATTTCTTTTTAGCAAATAGTGTAGCCTGATCAAAATAATGAGGCGATTTTGGATTTGAACTTTGACCAAAAGGAGTTATAGATTTTGATTTAACCCTATCACCAAATTCAATAACACAAACATAGGATTGTCCATAATATCCATATCTCTCTTCAGTATTATTTCTCTGCCGGGATCGGATGGCAAAAATAGTCCCCAGTTGATCATTAACCCCTCCTATAGGTAAACTATTTCTTTCATCATTATAACTTCCCTGCTTAGGTCGCTGGAGACGATTAATCTCCCCCCATGGTATGCGCCAATTTCCATAGATGCTATCGCATTCTTCAATTACCTCGATTAGACTGGTAATTTGTTTAAATTCGGATTCTTTATCGGAGTTAGATACTTTTTCATGCCAGAGCACAAAGAGTGTAGTCGCAATTGAATTTACATCTCCCCTCTTATTCCAATTAGCAAGGACTTCAATTGCTTGATATAATTCATTATTATACTTCGCACCTGATTTCTTATATTCATTCCATTCTTCAAATAATGCGGGTAATTTTTTCTCAGCCTGGAGAATATATGTATCGAAAGCCAGGTTGGCCCATTCTTCAAATGTCAAGGAATCTTCTTTAGCAAGTATTCTGCGAAGTAATTGTGCACGCAAGTAATCTTTTTCTTTTTCTGCGATATAATCGGGGAAATTTTCACGTTTTGGATTACCTGTATCAGTTATTGTAAAAGGTGTTGTATTACAATTCTGAATAAACCCACTTTCAGGATTCAAGACCTGCGGTAATTCCTCCAGTTTGTGATAGCCTTTCCATTCGGTCGCAGGATTGCTTCCATTGACAGGATTGGACCAATCAAAATCAGGATTTCTTCGAGGAATAGGCGGACAATAGGCATAAAAAATATTTCCATTTTTACCAGCAGCCATGATATTATGTCGGGGTATTGCACAATCCTTAATTGCATTTTTAAACTCATCCATACTTTTTGACTTTGCCATAGAGTATAATTGCTGCGCCATACCACCCGCATCCATTTTTGCCACCTTAACAGCCAGATGTTTGCCATTTCTTTCTGCCAGAATTGGTCCATGGTGAGTTTTGCGAAAAGTTAATAAATGATTTATAACACCATCTTTAGTTTTTACTTTGATCGTATCTTTCCATTCTTTTGCTTTACGATAGTTGTCACCATATTTGTATAAAAGTGAATCATCGGGATTATCAAAAGTCTCATTATATATATCTACACTATTAGCCTTATTACCGGTCAAACTCCAACCTAAATATTCATTATAAGCAAAGAAAGGTGTTATCCCAAGACCCTGAATGTAGGCACCAGAAATTTGCAGTCCTTCTTCACTATTGAGATGAATTTCGTAAGGTTCATCAAACTTTAAATGTGGATTAAGACAGAGCATGGCATTGCCGGTTGCGCTTTTCTTCGGGCTAATAGCCCACATATTTGATTCATTGAAAGTTTGCATGTTGATACTTTCCTGGACTTCACTGGGATTAAAACCTAAGCTTAGTACCTGGGAGAGATGCACCATTCTTAATCCAGCAAAAATATACCAGGGCTTAAATTCATCGATTACAGTGAATTCTATATCGGGATTTTTCATTAGATAATAGTTAATACCGTCAGCATACTCATTACATATTGTTTTTAAGTTGGGGGATGCATTTTGATATTCTTTTTTCGATAATTTGGGGATCTCAAATGCTCTAACTAAAATGTCTGAATACAGTGCATTATTACCGTGCGCTTCTGCATTTTTTCCTAATGCCATTGTATAAATTTGATCGATTTTATTAAACCGGTCTTCCGCTCTGGCATAGGCCGAGCCAAAAATTACACTGGCATCAGTTGGTCCATAAATATGAGCAACACCATAAATATCTCTATAAATCTTTACTTTCTGTGCCTTTTCTTCCATTTGCTTCAGTTTAGATTTGGGTTTGGTGCAGAAAGAAAATGTCACTAAAAAAAGTATCCATATAACCAGTTCGTATTTACCATTTTTTCCTGTGTACATAAAATTATTTTCTCCTTTTTTAAGTTAAGTCTCAAAAAGTAATATTTTTGTCAATAGTCATATAACATCTAATTGTGTATTGTTAAAATAGCATAGAGTATAACTAATAAAATTGAAAACCAAATACGTGAGTAAATTTGATTCCTTCGCACTTTTAGTGGGTAATTTAAACTATAATTTTTCATAATCTGGATTTATTTAATTAAACTTCAGATCCCCTGTTAATAAACATGCAATTATTTTTAAACTTTTAGGTTCACTATACCCTCATTCTCAAACTAAAAATTCACGGTTTATCACTATTCTGATGAGATTTATCAGCATTAGTTGTCATATATTTTTATATAAATCTATATTTAATCAGTATTCACAGGTTTTTTACTATAAATAGCTATTACCTAAATTATTTTAGTAAGTGGTCAATAAAGTGAATTTGTAATAATTTAGTATAGTAATTGTATATTAAAGTGGGTTAAAATAACTTCCGAAAACGTATTAATTTAAACTTCCGGTAACAAACTGCCAACTTATTACAAAACTCCAGCGATTAATGCTAAACCTTTACTAAAAAAAGGTTATAAGTTTAACGGTCTGATTATAAACGCTTTATCTAATTGACAATATGGCACAATCCAAATTGCACCCGAATCTGTACCCCATTTTTGGCTGTTCTGGGCGAGGATTTTGGTGGGGCAGGGGCTTGTGACGCAGTTGTATAAGGGAAAGCAGAGTTTTTATGCCCTGCCTCAGATTAAAGATTTATACTATTTATTGAGATTACTTCATTAGGATGCATTTCTTGACATCTGTAAAATTACCAGCTTTAAATTTGTAGAAATAGATTCCTGTGGGGATATTTGTAGCAGTCCATGTTATTTTGTGTGTTCCAGCATTTTTATACTCATTACAAGGAGTATAAATCAAATTACCGGCTATATCATATATTTTTAAAACAACTTTAGATTTTCTGGGTATGTTATATTTTATAATAGTAGTGGAGTTGAAGGGGTTAGGATAGTTTTGTATGAGATTGAAACTTTTATTTTCTAAATAATTGTCCTGATCCTTTACTCCAGTAAGTAATTCATCAACCGATGTTTTAGACAATGCGAGACCTACTGTATTATCTTTGTCGGGACAATTGTAGTGATAAAGAACAAATATTGAATCTTGCTCTGTTATAGCAAAATCAGCATAGTTAACATGGGTATCTGTTTTAGTACCTAAACCATCCGGTCTTGGTATTTCAGTATGACCAATTTGACCTTCATTTGTTCTCCAGTAAAGCCATAATTGATCCAGATTAATATTCGATTGTAACCAAAAAGATGTACCATTCTGTGAAAAATAGAATTCATCATCTGCTGGTACCCCTTTTATTTTCTTATCAATGATTGAAAAATTCCATTCATTATCAATTTTTATTAAATAAATATGCTGAGATGAAGATAAACCGGTAGAACCATAAATGTGTAGGGTATTATTAAAATTATTATAACCTACAACAGGTTTTATTGAACTAAATTCAGTATTAGTGTATTCATAGATGGTTTCCCAATTTGTGTCTTCATTCCCGAATACTTTTACTGCAGCAGTATCCTCCTTGATCATACCGTGAACTAAATAAGTTTTATCAGCTGTCGTTAACAAATTAGGACCTGTATTGGGCCAGAAATTTTCTCTATCACTATTATAATCAATGATTTTATTTTTATGCCAGCTTTCATCTCCATTAGACCTGATTATAAAATATTGTTCATAGTTTGGGCCAGCATTTGTAATTACGTCTCTATAAGCACATCCAATACCATTCTGATCGCTAAATGCTGAAATAGGACTAAAATCGGACATATTCCTTTCAGCAATATCTGATAATATCCATAAGTTTTCATCATATTTTGCATTTTTAATATCAAATGCATCATAATTCCAAGGATGATCTATATAAAAAATTGATGGGTTTCCATTGTTACCAATACATAAACTAGTCGGTCTGGCATGCCATCCATTTTTAGTTTGGGTGATCCGATTAATTTGCCATCTCCCATCTAAATATTTTCCATAACATATAATGCCGTATTCAACAATATTGTTACTCTGATCAAGACTATCTTTCAAGATTTTTGCACTGAATTGTAAATAATCTCCTTCTGATATAAGATCAATATAAGAATAACCTTTCCAGTAACCCCACTTATGGAAAGGGACAGAATCAATAACACTTGTATTCCAGGTGATTTGAGTAATGCCTGTGTTAAAAAATAGCAAAAAATTAATGAGTATTATTAATTTTTGTTTCATAGTTTCCCTCCTTCTGCAATAATTTTTACATCAAATTTTGTTTAATTCCTCCTTCTGTAAAATTGATGATCATTGTAATAATAAATAAAGCGACTGGTGATCCTATTTAAAACCTGTGTTTACAGTATAATAATTAATATCATAAATGTAAATAACTAATTTTTTAGTAACGTTAAAACTATGGTTACGTTTAACAACCAGGGTTTAAATTGTAGAAGTTTTTATTTGTTGAAATTTATTTTTGTTTATTACCCACAGAACCCGTATCCCGATGCCGTATCACCACCACCCACAACTACATCTGTAACAGATTGAAGCCCAGTATATTATAAGGATTATTGACTGTTCCCGTAGCCCTCTTAAGCCGACGGTTCCAGGTTCAAGTCATGGTCGGGGCACTTTCAATAAAAACAGCAACTTACAATTTAGTATCATAGCCCTGAAACTACAAAATCAGGGCTATTTTGCCGAAAAAAGGGCTTCAATTCCGTAAATAACCATAAATAACCACAAATAGCCTCGTCGAGATCGGCTCCGTATCCCCATCCGTATCCCCATCTGGAGGAAATCCGTATCCCCATGGGGTAAAGTGGTGGGGGAGAGGTGGTTGTGTTGAGGTTGATGATTATAAATCACAGGAAATGGATTTGTTTAGTGTTTGAGTTTGATAATTGTAACGCAAAGCAGAAACCTTTCATATTAATTACTCAGTCCCTGCCTTGCTGTATCTTTGCCTTGTACAGGCGGGAACGAATTCTGGACTTTACTGCTCGCTCCTGATATCCGTAGATAATCAGGATTCCGGCATTATTCTAAAAAGTCTTGAGAAGACGAAAACCATTGTTGTTGTTGCTATTC
>JAIPHI010000160.1 GCA_021735285.1 Fidelibacterota bacterium
CAACTTATCGAAAACAATAATTTTAAACTTAAAATCATTCATACTCCGGGTCATTCGCCTGGCAGCTCCTGTTTTTTATTCAATGAATTGTATCTTTTTACCGGAGATACACTATTTTCAGGTTCGATTGGTAGAACCGATCTGCCATTAAGTTCGACAGCAGAAATGCGGAAAAGTTTAAAGAAGATCGTGAATCTTCCCATCAACACAAAGCTGTATCCCGGTCATGGACCTAAGAGCACCCTGGAAAAAGAATTAAACAACAATCCCTATTTAATTTAAAATGAAAAAATTATATTCTCGTTTTAAAAATATTATTGATAAGCACCAACTAATAAGTGATAGAGACCGGATTATTGCAGCAATCTCGGGTGGCGTCGATTCTATTGCGCTTTTGCATCTATTATTTAAATTAATGCATGAAGCGGAGATTTCCTTTGAATTACAGGCTGCTCATCTTAATCATTCAACCAGAGACGGTGCCAGTGACAAAGACCAGGCTCTTGTAGAAGGGACCTGCCAAAAATATGCTATCCCATTAGAGACAAAAAAAGTAGATGTCCACAAAAAAGCCCAACAATCGAATCTTTCATTTGAGATGATGGCTAGAAAAGTCAGGTATGATTTCTTTCAAAAAATAGCAGGTAATGGTACAATTGCGACCGGCCATACCCTAGATGATCATATTGAAACCATATTACTAAGGGTTATTAAAGGCACAGGATTGAATGGTCTCGGCGGTATAGAATATAAAACCGATAATATTATCCATCCTCTTCGTTTTGCCACAAAAGACGAACTATATTCCTATGCAGCCGAAGAACAGTTGAATTTTAATGAAGATAGCACCAATTTTGAAAACAAATGTGATAGAAATGTCATTCGTAATATTATTATCCCTACAATCAATCAGAAAATTAATCCGAATTTTATTGATGCTGTCGATAGACTATCCCAAATCTCCTCAGAGGTTAATAATTTTATCAATCAACGTGCTATCAAAAAAATTAGCAATTTAACTAATGATAGGGCTTCCTGGTATTATGCATTAGATCATAAAAAATTTGAGTCCCTGCATATAGCTCTACTTAAACATATAATATTAGAGATCAGCAATCGGCTTATTCCCCATTCCACAATAGATTTTTCCAGCTTTGAACAAATAGTGGAACAATTATCCCATAAAAATAGAGGCCAAATTATAAAGCTAAACTCTGACTTGTATGCTAATTTTGATAGAGATCATTTAATAATATATAATTCAAAAGCGCAGAATTGGAATGAGACTGCAATTGAGATTAATCAAACTTTTAAGACACAAACCTTCAAATTCTCGACTCAATTAGTAGGCAAAGAGGGGAACAAAAGCCCTTCACCAAATGTTGAATATATTGATTATGATAAAATCAAAGGAGATTTAAAACTTAGACATTGGAAATATGGTGATAAATTTAAGCCTCTAAATTTTAATCACAGAAAAAAGGTCAGTGATTATTTTATAGATAATAAAATCCCAAAATTTAAAAAACATTTTATTCCTATTCTTGAATCTGATAATCGGATTGTATGGATATGTGGTCAAAGATTATCTGATGAGTTTAAGCTTGAGAATCACAGCAAAAATATTCTCAAACTAATATATTCGGAAAAGTAATACCCATTCTCCGTCTAAGGTTAAGCGAAAAAATATTATAAGTTGCTAGATTGGATTATAGATAATAACTTTTGGACTGTATAAAATATCAGTAGATTTAGTTTTTTTACTGATAAAGTGATAATATAGTAAAAAATGAAGTCGAATATGAGTGAAAAATTAGTCCTAAATGAAAATTTCGGAAAGCATTCAGGAAAAACACTTAAAATGCTGATCTCGGAAAAACGTATTAAGGCCCGAATCAAAGAATTAGGTAGCCAAATTTCCAATAATTATAGAGATGTAGGAAGTCCTCTAATCGTGATTGGTATATTAAATGGAAGCTTTATATTCATGAGCGATCTGGTACGCGACATAAATATTGATCTGGAAGTGGATTTTATGCGGATTGCTTCATATGGGAATGCTACCAGTAGCAGCGGTACAGTCAGAATGATCAAAGATATCAATGCTGATATTACAAACCGGCACGTTCTTGTGGTTGAGGATATTGTCGATACTGGTCTATCCATGAACTTTTTAAAAAATCGTCTGGAACAGGCCAGTACAAAATCTCTGGAATTTGCCGCTTTAATTATGAAAGAAAATACAAAAATAGACTTTGATATGGATTATGTAGGTTTTGAGATACCTGACAAATATGTTGTCGGTTATGGATTAGACCTGGCCCAAAAATTAAGAAATCTTAAATCAATTTATTATTTAGAATAAGTAAGGTGACAATTTTATGATCAATAAGTTTTTTTCAAATAATCAGAAAAATGACAAAGAAAAAAATACCAAAGAGAAGAGACCAAAAGAACAGAAAGATAAAGATAATAAAGATAACAAAAAATTCTCACTGCCTCCTAACAATGATAATAATGGTTTCAACTGGAAAAATGCTTCCAAAACCTCTATTATGTGGATTATCATAATTGTTAGTACTTTTCTGCTCTTTAGTATTCTGGGTTTTAATAATCAGGATGAAGTAAAAATATCTACATATCAGTATGAAGAACAGTTAAGAAATGGAAATATACAGGAAGCCGAGATAGTTGGTAAAACCTTTCATGGGACACTTAAGGAACCTCAGCAAATGAATGTCAAAGGTAATACCGTAGAAGTAAAAAAATTCTCAGTAGAATTACCTGTTATCGATAGTGAAGTGGTTAATAAGTGGGAAAAAAATAATTTACAATACGATTATAAGGAAGCCAGTAAAAATTGGACAGACTACATAATTAGCTTCTTGCCCTGGATATTAATCATTGGAGTCTGGATATTTTTCCTAAAAAGAATGCAAGGGGGAGGCAAAAGTCAGGGTATTTTCGGTTTTGGAAAGAGCAAGGCTAAACTCTGGACTTCAAACAAACCCAAGGCTACCTTTGATGATGTAGCCGGATGTGATGAGGCAAAGGAGGAATTAGAAGAGATCATAGAATTCCTCAAGGAACCTGAAAAATTCCGTACATTAGGGGGCAAAATTCCCAAAGGTGCCCTACTGGTAGGCCCCCCTGGAACTGGTAAAACCTTGTTAGCTAGAGCTGTAGCCGGTGAATCCGGACGACCTTTTTTTAGTCTTAGTGGTTCTGATTTCGTAGAAATGTTTGTGGGCGTCGGTGCTTCAAGAGTTCGTGATCTGTTTGAGAAGGGGAAGAAAAACGCACCTTGTATTATATTTATTGATGAAATTGATGCTGTTGGTCGGCAAAGAGGAGCCGGAGTTGGTGGTGGTCATGATGAAAGAGAACAAACTCTTAATCAATTGCTCAACGAAATGGATGGCTTTGATGAGAATATAGATATTATTTTACTTGCAGCTACTAATAGACCTGATGTACTCGATAAGGCATTACTGCGTCCCGGTCGTTTTGATCGACAAATTATAGTTGATTCCCCCGATATAAGAGGTCGCGAGGGTATTCTGGAAGTGCATACAAAAGAAACACCTCTGGCTGACGATGTGGACCTAGAAATTTTAGCGAAAAGTACTCCCGGATTAGTTGGTGCTGATCTTGCCAATATGGTCAATGAAGCAGCTTTACTCGCAGCCAAGAAGAATAAAAAAGCTATAAGCATGCAGGACTTTGAAGAAGCCAAAGATAAAATTATGATGGGAAAGGAAAGGAGTAGCCTTGTCATACCGGAGGAAGAGAAAGAACTAACAGCCTATCATGAAGCCGGACATACATTAGTGACAATGAAAACCAAAAATGCAGACCCCCTTCATAAGGTGACCATTATTCCGCGCGGAAGAGCGATGGGCGTTACGCATCAACTGCCAATTGATGATCGCCACAATTATTCTAAAAGCTATATTATGGCTAAATTAGATGTGCTACTAGGTGGTAGAGCCGCCGAACAGATCGTCTTTAATGAACTATCCACCGGTGCGGGAAATGACATCGAACAGGCTACCAAACTGGCCCGGAAAATGGTAACTGAATGGGGTATGAGTGAAAAAATGGGTCCTCTTACCTTTGGTAAAAAGAATGAAGAAGTCTTCTTAGGTAGAGAGATATCTCGAACCAGAAATTTCAGTGAGAATACAGCTAAACTCATTGACGAAGAAGTTAAAAATATTGTCAGCGAAGCTGAGATCAATGCCAAAACGATCCTAGGAGAGAATAGAGAGGTGCTCGATAAAATTGCGAATCAATTACTTGAATATGAAACACTTACTAAAGAAGATATTGATAAATTGATGAATGGCGAAAAGCTAGACAAAGATTCAAAGCAAGAGTATCCTTCAGAAACAAATGATAAAACCGGGACACCGGAGAAGCAGGAAAAAAATGAGGACGAAAAAGAACCAGAAAAATTAGAGGCTGGAGAAGATAATGCTAAGGAATCTTGATCTTAAGGATATAGACCATTTAAAAGATGAATTGAACAATATAGAGGTGGCAACTGAGGGCATTGATATTATGCTTCCCAAAGCCCAACCATATCTTTTTAAAACCGACAAAATAAGTTCTTCAGCAGCGATTCTCCTCAAAGAACAAATGCTGGATTTAGGTGCAGAATGCGCAATCGCACGGGATGCTGTGATGAATTCGAACAAAAAATATCCAACAATTTTAATAGGTTCAAAAGCTCACTTTGATCAATTAGTTCAACAACTCGATACAGAGGGTTATCCCGAATTAAGCCAATTAATTGAAGAGCTTAAACATTTTTTTGCAACCCAAGCTGGTAGTTGTTTAAAAATTCAGGATCAAAGCATTGATATTAGTAACAGAACCCGGATCATGGGAATTTTAAACATAACTCCGGACTCTTTTTCTGATGGAGGACGTTTTGATTCTCCTGATAGTGCCATAAAAGCTGCCCTAAAAATGGAAAAGCAAGGCGCCGATATCATTGATATTGGAGGAGAATCTACCAGACCCGGAGCCGAACCGGTCAGTATTGAAGAAGAATATAAAAGAGTACTTCCCGTTATCAAAGGTATTAGAAAAAAAAGTGATATTCCAATCTCAATTGACACTTATAAATCCAAAGTTGCAAAAAAAGCACTCTCCAATGGGGCCAACATTGTCAATGATATTAGCGGTTTGAGATTTGACTCCGGGATGGCTAATACCATTGCCCGGTATGATGCAACTGTAATTATGATGCATATACAAGGTGAACCGCGTAATATGCAGGATAATCCTAGCTACGAGAACTTATTTGATGATATTCTAAATTACCTTGAGACCTCAATTAAAATAGCTTTGGATTCAGGTATAGCAAAAGATCAAATAGTACTGGATCCGGGCATTGGATTTGGTAAAGAATGGGAAGCTAATTATCGTATTTTGCAGCACTTAAATGAATTTAAATCTTTAGGCTATCCCCTATTGATAGGGCCTTCCAGAAAATCCTTTATAGGAAATCTACTTAATCTACCCCCTGATCAACGCCTGGAAGGATCCCTAGCGGCAGCTGTAGCAGGAGTAATGAATGGAGCTGATATTGTCAGAGTTCATGATGTAAAGGAAACATCCAGAGCCATTCAAGTAGCAGATAAAATAATTGGAAAAAGATAAGAACGTATGGTATTATTTTCAATTAGATTCGTTGAGATAACTCTTTTTGATGTACTCGATATTATAATTGTTTATACACTATTTTATTATTTAATAAATTTTTTTCGCGGCACTCGAGCCATTCAAATGGTGCTTGGTCTGGGTCTAATCCTGGTTCTCTCTCTGGTTGCCCGTCTTCTTAATCTTCAAACTGTTTCCCTTTTAATGAACACTTTGAGAACAGCCTGGGTGATTGCTTTCGTCATTATATTTCAACCAGAATTAAGGCGCTTACTGAATAATCTAGGGCAGACTTGGATCGTCAGAAAATTTTTTAAAAAACCCGGCTCTCATGTTCTAGATGAAATTGTTGATTCCA
>JAIPHI010000161.1 GCA_021735285.1 Fidelibacterota bacterium
GATTCACCACTTTCACCTTCATGAAGATTTATGTCCGAACTGCGGACGGATTCATAAAGCAGGTGTTCCAAAGGGTCACCATACTGGTTACGCTCCCAGGTTTTACCCATTGATCGCAGTAATCTGTGGAATCCAGGGGACAGCCGGGAGACAGCCAAGGCTTTTTGCCAGGAGATCCTTGGGTTCCATATCAGCATCGGCGGCCCAAAATATCGTTGACAGGATCTCAGAATCCATCGTCCCTCATTACGAATGCTTTTGTGATAAAGCTTGGGAAGCCAAGGTCAACAATATAGACGAGACCTCCTTGAAGCTGGACGGTATATTGTGGGTCATGGCCAATATCTCCGTGGTTTTTTTAATGGTCCACTCAAATAGTACCAAGGAGGCTTTCAAGGAGTTGGTTGGCCCCTGGATGGGCATCCTGGTCAGCGACAATTACGGTGTCTATCAAAAATGGGTAGGTGGCCGCCAGAAATGCCTGGTCCACTTGATCCGAGCAGCCCAGGGGCTTGCTGAACATACCAAAGCTGAGATTGCCCGATGCGGACGCTGGGCCAAAGCCAAGTTGCAGCGGCTGATCAAAATGGCCAATGCTCTACCCTCAAAAGTTGAGTGGCAGGCATTTTATACCCGACTGCGCCACCTCATTGTCATCTATCAAGATCGGAAGGATAAGGCGGGGACGTATGTCCGGAGTTTGAGCAATGAAATTGAAAGTCTTTGGTTTTACCTCGATGCACATGGTTGTGGAGCCGACCAACAATTTTGCAGAGTGCATGATCCGGTTTGGTGTCCTCTGGCGCAAACGATCCCTCGGTACTAGGTCACAAAAAGGAAATCGCTGGGTGGAACGTCTCATTTCCCTCCGCCAGACCTGCAGGATGCATAAGATATCTTCCTTTCAGGTCATAATAGACGCGGTGGAGTCCTATTTTAAAGAACAACAGCCTGATCTTGGCTGTGGATCAAGAAGCGGTAATCAGGGTACCCCCTGAATAAATACCTGCAAATTCCCGGAATGCGTACTGTCTGTGAAGCCATGCTCAATCTTTCTCCTAAGCCTGATGGCTTTACCTGCGTTGATCTTGCCGAACAGGTTCGAAAATCTGGACAAGATTGTACTAAAAATCACAATCGAGGGCAGGCACCCTACGATCTGAGCAAATTTTGCGGTAAAGGGTTTGCTGAACGAAGTTCCGAACCCGGAAATATCGTTGTAGTGCTCTCGGCATTTAAACAATAGCATCGCTGATCGTCCTGCGCGAAAAAATAATCAGGACAATCCTTGCGGGTAAGGTTGTCAAAAAGGTCGGACGTCCACCCAAAAATATTCACCCGATAGTTAAGCATTATGAAAACCTGAGAAGCGAAGTGCGCCCTAATTTTCAAACACATGGATTAGCAGCTTGATTGTTTTGGTAGAGACCAACATGTAGTTTTGAAAATTCTGCTAACCCTAAGCGCCTAATAAGCAAGCCATTCTGGTTTCAGATTCAGCAACCCCTCTTGTTCAAGGTACTTAA
This sequence comes from Fidelibacterota bacterium, assembly GCA_021735285.1. Taxonomy (GTDB): domain Bacteria; phylum Fidelibacterota; class UBA2242; order UBA2242; family JAFGTP01; genus JAIPHI01. Next base: position 1,527 of record JAIPHI010000161.1, read on the forward strand.
AATTAAACCGAAGATGCTACCACCTCAACAAGTACAATTATGTAAAAGGGAAAACTATGTTAAAAAGGATGAGTAAAGATCAAAGGGAAAAGTATAACATAACCTATTTTAAAAACTGGTCTTATAAATATGATAATTTTAGAATTTCTAACTGGTTTAGATATACTCAAGACTTATCATTATCACTATTAAATTTCAATAAAAATAATAAGTTTCTCGATGTTGGATGCGGAACCGGATATGCAGTTGCACTAACAGCGTCATATTTATCAAATGGTTTATCTTGTGGGATAGATATTTCACCAGAAATGATTGAGAGAGCTAAGAACAATATACAATCTGATAGAGGTAATATCGAATTTAAGGTGGCTAGTGCAGAAGAGATACCTTACGATAATAATACTTTTGATTATGTTTTATGCACAAACTCTTTCCATCATTATCATAGGCCGATTAAATCGTTGAAAGAAATGTATAGGGTTCTTTGTCCAAAAGGCACTTTGATTATTTTTGAAAATGCTCCAGATTTATCATTATACACTAAAATATGGGATATTTGGCTACGTATTTATGAAAATGGTCATGTCCGTTATTATAGTTCTCAAGAATTAGGTGAAATGATAATTAATGCAAATTATAAAAATGTACAGTTACGTGTTTTGAAAAATGAATTTTTAAAATTTAAAAAATTATATGCCTCTATTCAAATATGGTCTGCTGAAAAGTATTAGCAAATCTCTGAGCTAAATTCTCAATAATAATTTTAAAGTTCTTTGTGGTGAACATAACTAATTATTAATATATAATTTTTAAAAATTAAGTTGTTTTAATTTTCTGTCTAATATAATAATATATCATATTGTATTTAATATTAAAAAATTTTTCAAGGAGTATATATATTATGTCTTGGACGATCGAACAAGTCAAAGAATATTGGGATTCTCACTTAAATTGTACACAATTTATAATCGATAAAAACTTAGAGATTGGTTCAAACCAATTTTTCAAACATTTGGAAGAAGCAATAAATCGTTATCAATATAAAATAAATTTATTTCAAAAAATTGCTAATTCAACACAGGGAAAAGATTTACTAGAAGTTGGATGTGGTTTAGGTCTTGAAATGGCAAAATTAGCAGAACTTGGTTTTAACGTTACAGGTATTGATATTTCTCCTCGTGCCATTGAGCTTTGCAATTTATATCTAAATAAAAAAAATTTAAATGGACTTGCAGAGATACAAAATGCAGAGAAAATGAATTTTCGTGATGAATATTTTGATATTGTATATTCATCTGGAGTTTTGCAACACACTCCAAATATACATCGATCTATATCTGAAATATACAGAGTTTTAAAACCCGGTGGAAAAGTATTTATTATTCTTTATCACAAATATTCCTGGTTCAATCTTTTACAAAAAGTGAGCGGTAAAAATATTGAATTTGAGGATAAGGATGCTCCAATTATTAATTCATATTCTAAAAATGAGGTTAAAACATTATTTAAAAATTATCAGAATATAATTGTAGAAACTGAATATTATCATCCATTACCAACTATGCGAAAAGGATGTATGCCTTTTGTTTTTAACAAATTTTTTGTGCCAGTTATGAAAACTATGCCTATCAATATTATAAGAAAATTTGGATGGCATCTCGTGCTTACTGCAAATAAATAGAATGAGATTAAGTAAAAATAAATTAATATGGCTTGCAAAATTTTTTTTTAGTACAATTTTGCTCACTTTATTGATATATAAAGTTGATTTAGTTGGGTTTTTTAGTGCCTTAAAAAAGGTTAATATATTTTATTTATCTATAGCTCTCATTACACAATTTTTGAATATTTTTATCCGTTCTTTAAAATGGCAAATTTTACTTAAGGTTCACAATATTCATTTTCCTTTATTAACTATTCAAAATTTTAACTATATGTCAATATTTTTTAATAATTTTTTTTTGGGCACACTAGGAGGTGATATCTTTCGTGTTTACATTATATCTCAGAATTCATTAGATATTAGAAATGCAACTTCTTCCATATTTATCGAAAGATTGACGGGTTTTATATCTGCAGTGTTTTTAGTAGTTCTTTTTGGGCTTTTTCTCTTTATGAATCAAAATTATTTTTTCAAAATTAGACATGTTAAATTATTAATTATAATATTCTGTTTTTTATTATTTTTTATTATTATTATGCTGTATTTGTATTTTCGATATTTTCAATTTAAGTTAAAAAATAAATTTGATAAAATTCAAAGTGCAGTAGATTTATTAGTTAAAAGTCTAATGTCTTATAGAAGACATAATAATATTCTATTATTATCGTTATGTTATTCGATGCTTTTTCACATACTTAATGGTTTTTCATTGTTTTTTTTAGTAAAATCTACTCATACTATAACATCTATTAGTGCTATGTTATTTGTCTCGCCTTTGGTTTCTCTTATCGTTATGATTCCAGTATCTATTAGTGGTATAGGTATACAGGAAGGTTCTTATTTTTATTATTTTCAACAATTTGGTATTGAAAGTGGCAATGCTTTAGCTATTGCCTTTTTGGCTAGATCTACTTTACTGATTTGGGGTTTAGTAGGCGGTTTCATTTTTTTTACAAAAAGGAATATCAATTCAAAATCACAGTGATTATGATAAATTGTTTTATGCTTATGAAAATCACTTCTATTTTTCAGCCAATCAAAAAAATAATTCAAAATTTAAGAAAATTGAATCATTCAAATTTTTTACGAAGCATCACAGTCAATCCAGAAAAATCTTTGTGCCTTGAGCTCGGAGCTTGTTCTTGAACCATGTTCTCCTGCCCAGCAACTTTACGACATTTGAAAACATCCGATTGGCCCCTCGGTCAGTCAGTTTTCGATGCGACATACATATGTCACTGTTTACCGGAGATGTTTATGCAAGCAACCGTGATGTCCTGCTTTGGAAATATGATTACTGCACGATAGGACTGTCAGTAACGGTTGTTTGTCCACCTCAGTTCTCATACCTCATCCCGACCTTTGGCATTAATCTCTCCATTGTCAATAAGGATCTCGAAAACCGCAAAGAACGCTTCTTACGATCTGTCTCCTCACGGGCTCATTATTGAATTGACATTCTCTCTTAGTAAGTATAAAATTTATGAGGTCATGACACATGAACATAAGACAATTTAATTCTGGAGGTATAACGAATATGAAAACCGTGTGTTGGCTAATTATTTTTTTTGTCACAATATTCTTCCAAATGATCAGTGTCTTACCGTGTGCTTTTGCAACAGCTTCTTCACCTTACCCCTCAAGCTCCATTATAAAAATAATCGAATTTGACGTCACTTCACATATCAGAAAAGCACCTGGGAGCGATAATTGGCCTGTGACTTGGGGTGATGACGGGCATATATACACATCTTGGGGTGATGGTGGTGGTTTTGGTGGGACGAATTCCGATGGGCGAGTAAGCCTTGGCGTTGCAAGGGTGGAAGGCGGCAAGGTTAACTACAGCGGTTATAATGTTTGGGGAGGAAAAAATACTGACAACCCAGCACAATTTGGTGGTAAAAGCTATGGAATAATTTCTGTTGATGGTATTTTGTATATGTGGTGGGGGCCTGGATCTAATACATATGTTTATAATCAAACCAGGCTATTGAAATCTATCGATCACGGAGCCACATGGACAAAATCCAACTGGGATTTTACTGACATTGATAGTAGCTTAATTATGCCAACTATTTGCAATTTTGGGCGTGATTATTCAGGAGCAAGAGATAACTACGTGTATCATTACTTTATTAGAAAACAAGGCAACCCATCTAGTCTTGGAGTTCATAAGCCGGGTAAAATTGATTTAGCCAGAGTTCACAAAGATTCAATGATGGATCAATCAACTTACGAATTTTTTGCTGGCTTAGATAATACAGGTAATCCGATCTGGACATCCCAAGCCATAAATCGAGTATCAGTTTTTGAAGATTCAGAAGGGGTTGGATGGAACCTGAGTGTAAGCTACAATCCCGGTATAGATAGATATTTACTCATGACAGAGCATACTAATTCGTTTCAGGGCAATTTGGGTATTTTTGATGCACCGGAACCGTGGGGGCCCTGGACAACTATCGGTTACTATAATAACTGGGAAGATTTTGGTAGTAACTTTTTTTGGAATTTTTCAAATAAGTGGTTGAGTGATAACGGAACAAGTTTTGTTCTTGTTTTCACTGGAATTGGTGAAAATGACTCCTGGAATACAATAGAAGGTAATCTAACACTTTCTAGTCAGTCGGCACAAGATGAGGAAAACCTTTTACCTCCAAAAGATGTTAGAGTTTTAGAGGAGTAATATTTTACTTCAGGTCTGGGGTGTCTAAAAATAGCGTTTTAATGGGGAGAATTTTCTTCGAAAAATGGGCCTCCCCTTGGAAAAATTTAAGGGTCCAAATTCAGACCCTGAATACTTTCTTTTTTGCTTATTCGTGGTGGAACATCTCGGCAT
>JAIPHI010000162.1 GCA_021735285.1 Fidelibacterota bacterium
TTCTAATTGAAGCAGGAAAAATTGTTTAATTTTTTCTATCGGATTATTTGTTTGTCCTATTTTTTGGGCTATTTCTTTGCCAAAGTCATTCATTCGTTCGAGTATTTGCATAATTATATCATCCTTGGAGTCAAAGTGGCGGTAGATCCCGGCTTCGGAAAGGCCAACTCTTTGAGCCAGTTCCCGAATTGTAAATTGTAGAAAGCTCTGTTCATAAATTATATTTATACTTTCATCTACGATCTGTTTTCTTCTTTCTTCACCACTGTATCTCATTACATTCTCACTTGTTAGTTAACACTTGCTCACATATATATTGTAGCAATTAATTTTGACAGATGCAAATGTTTTTTGGGGAAAAATTAAATTTTTATATTTTGCTGGGTTTTGTTACCAGTACTTATGGGGCACAAGCCCAAAACAATCATTTACATTTGGCTATGCTTATAGTAGTATTATTTCTTACCGGCCCCAATGAAAAGGAGAAATATCTATTTATCAGGAAGTCTGCCGAACCATATTAATCAGGTTGTTTATTAATAGTTTACCTCACAATTAATTGTAGGCTGATCTCACCATTTATTGCCAACTTAAATTGGTAACTAACTATAAATATTTAAGCCAGATCCTTGATTTATCAAATACAGAGATTGAAAAAGGGACCATCTATTTCTGTATTTCATGACAACAACCACTGTTGTCTTTCTTCAGATTGGATAGTTGAATTACATATTTGCCAATTTTATCCAGTACTCCTCTTTGAACCCTGTAATGCACAAAATATCCTCGTTTTTCTCCCACAACAAGCTTTGCTTTGCGCAATATTTTCAACTGCTGTGAAACTGCGGATTCCGAGATGTTCAAATTTTGTGCAAGAGCTTTAACACAATAATTTTTAGATAATAATAGTTTAATTATTTTTAATCTGTTTTTATCAGCCAGAGCTTTTAATTTTTGTTCTATGCTTTTCAATGGTACCGTCCCTCTTATTATTATTCAGATTCTTTTTATAAAAGTTTTTCTATGCAACAATACAGCTATTAGCAGGAACAGGATTGTAAAAATAGATAATATTATCAGATTTATACTAAGAGCAAAATAATGGCCCTGCCCCAAAGCAAAACGTAATAAATCCGTCACATAAGTGACCGGTGAGAAGCGAGAGAGAATCTGGCCCCACTCCGGAAGTTCGGATACCGGAACAAACACCCCGCTGATAAATATTATGGGTAATCTAATCAGATTCGACAACATCATTACATTGGAGGGTTTGTCAGTAGGTAAGGAGGAAAAGATCGTACCCAGTCCAGCAAAACAAAATGAGGCCAGGAATAATGTGCTCAGTAAAACTGCTATATTTGCCACACCAGTACCAAAAACGAAGATACCAGTAAATGCAATTAGCCCGGAAATGCCGAGACTAAAATAAAAAGCAGCCAGTATATCACCTATAACTATAACAGATATTGAACCGGGTGTAGTTAGTAACCTTTCCAGAGTCTTGGTATTGGTTTCCCAGGGCGTAATATAGGGCCCCACCGAAGAGCCAGTGAAAAATAGACTAATTCCCAGCAAACCCGGAATGAGATTTTTGAATGGTATATTCTTTCCCAGTGCAAAAGCCATAAATAGGAAAGCAGGGAACAAAATCCCAAAGATCAAAATTGGTGGTTCTGTATAATAAATTTTTATATCCTTTTTGGCTATTGCCAGAATTTGACCTATTCTGAGTTTGATTGTATTAGACATATTTATTCCTTTTTCTCTTCTGTTAATTTGATAAATACTTCTTCAAGCTCCGGACCAATAGTTCTTATACTATTAAGGCCGAGGTTACTGCTTTTTACCTGTTCTATCAGTTTCATAGCCAACTGGCCCGGTTCATCGCTATATAAACGATACTTATCACCCCTCTTTTCGATCGAATTTGCGTAAGAGAGATTGTCTAAAAAATTAGGACTGCCGAATTTGAAACTGACCTCTACGGATTGTGAGCTTACAAAAGTATTCTTCAGATTCTCCGGAGAATCGATAGCTGCAATTTCCCCCTTATTCATAATGGCAATCCGGTCACACAATTTATTGGCTTCATTAATATTGTGAGTGGTCAAAAAAATCGTCGTGCCTCCCTGGTTTAAATCTTTTATAATATTTCTGATCAAATACCGGCTCTGAACATCCAAACCACTGGTCGGTTCATCGAGAAACAGGATTTCCGGTTCATTGATCAAGGCCATACACAAAATCATTTTCTGCCTCATCCCTTTGGAAAACTGTTTTATTTTATCGTTCTTTCGATCTAAAAGGTTAAAAATATTCAGTAATTCTTCTGCTCTTTTTCTAATCTTCTTCCCGGACAATCCATACATTTCAGCCATAAACAGTATATTTTCCAGGGCTGTTAAATCGAGATAGGCATTGGCTGATTCAGGAGCCACCCCGATTCTCATTTTAGCAGCCAGGGTTTGATCGAGAAGGTTATAACCGGCAATATATATTTGGCCTGTATCAGGAGGAAAAACTCCGGTTAACATCCGTACTGATGTAGTTTTTCCTGCGCCATTGGGCCCGAGGAAACCAAATATTTCTCCTTTGTGGACATGAAAGCTAATATTATCCACAGCTTGCAACTGACCAAATGCTTTACTCATATTCTTGACTATTACAGAATTTTTATAATTATTCATTTAGCACCCAATATAATTTAGTAATTGCTTAATTATATTACTAATAACTTAATCCAAAACCAATTATTTTTTAAATTATTTCAACAATCGTGAATCTATTATAAAAAAATCACAAAAACACTTGACAATAAACAAATATTTAGGTATCTTAATACCGAAATAGAGATAATTGAAAAAGGAATTCAAGTGAAAAGTTTGATAAATATATCTGAAGGTGCCTCTCTGGCATTGCATAGTCTGGCTCTTATGGCGGCCAGAAAGCCGGAAAAGATGAATGTCAAAACTCTGGCTGATAGGCTGGATGCTTCGAAGGCTCATCTTGCCAAAGTTTTACAAAAATTGAGTAAAGCCGGTCTTGTGCAATCCTTTCGCGGACCGACTGGTGGATTTACGCTGAATCGTGCTCCGGAAGATGTAGCCTTACTTGAAATTTACGAAGTTATCGAAGGTAAAGTTAATTTAACCGAATGTCCCGTTGGTCTGGACGAATGCATGTTTAGTGAATGTATCTTTAATGACTCTTTGACTAAAATCTCTCGTGAGATTTATGAAACTTTAAAAAATATAAAATTATCAGAATTTTCAAAGGAGCTGGAAAAATGAAGCGCGAAATAATAAAAATTGATCAAGAAAAATGCACAGGCTGTGGTAAATGCATCCCGGCCTGCCCGGAAGGAGCCTTGCAGTTAATTGACGGTAAAGCCCGCCTGGTAAGTGATCTATATTGTGATGGTCTGGGAGCCTGCCTTGGTGATTGTCCGGAAGATGCAATTACTATCGAGGAAAGGGAAGCCGAATCCTATGATGAATCCAAAGTGATGGAAAATATAGTTAAGCAGGGCAAGAATACAATAATAGCCCATTTGAGACACCTGGAAGATCATGGAGAAACAGAATATTTGGAGCAAGCAAAAAAATTTTTAAACAATAAAGGTATTCCAATACCTAAATACCAAAAGGAGCAAGCAATGAATGAACAATGCGGTTGCCCGGGAAGTGCAACAAAAACTATCAGTAGTAATAAAAACAACGAAGAACAATTAAAAAACAGAAAAGTTGAATCGAAATTACAAAACTGGCCCGTCCAGATGCATTTGATTAACCCCAATGCATCCTATTTCCAGAATGCTGATATATTGCTTTCTGCCGATTGTGTGCCCTTCTCTTATGGCGATTTTCATAACAAATTTGTGAAAGACAGGGTTGTCATAACTCTGTGTCCAAAGCTGGATAATTCCGCAGAAAAGTACATTGAAAAGTTGACAAATATCCTAAAAAACAATACTATAAATAGTATCACAGTGGCAAAAATGGAAGTTCCCTGCTGTAGTGGCACTGAAATTATAGCCCGGGAAGCTATCAAAAATTCCGGCGAAGTTGTGCCCCTGAGCAGTTACACGGTCACCGTTGATGGCAAAATCAATATTTAGTAGATCGAACCTCTGGTTCGATGCCCCAGAATCCGAAGGTAAAATTATGAGTATTGCTAATGACTAAAAGGTAAAGAAGCAGAGCTTCATTCACCATTAAAAAAAAGGAGAAACCATGCAAATAAATAACGGTAAAAATGCCAAAGAAATCAAAAATCCACACGAAATACAGAAAGCGATCAAATTACGCGATGATGACACTGCTAAAATTATCGAAATGTATCTGAAACCGGGAGATGTAGTCAAAGAACACACAACTCCGGTAGATGTTACCTTCTTCGTGCATGAGGGTGAAGTCGAAATGGAAATTGGCGATGAAAAGGAAAAAGCAAAAAAAGGTGACCTGATCCTCAGCCCTAAAAATATTCCCCATGGATTTGTTAATACCGGTGATGGCGATGCGCGTGTGCTGGTAATTAAACATATATGAATCTACTTTAAAAGGGTAGATTTATGACTAATGTCATCTTGAGCGCCCCGCAGGGATCTATTGCGAGGGAGTCGAAAGATAATAAGCAAAGCAGAGAATCACCCTTCAACTCCGCTCAGGGTGACTGCTTTTACAACCTTTTATAAGTAGATTCATAGATAATTAGATCCAATTATCTGTAAAATCAGCTAGGTAAAGGAGGATATCATGAGTTTTCAAGTAAAAAATAATGTCCATTGGGTAGGAAAGGTCGATTGGGAGTTGAACAAATTTCATGGTGACGAGTATTCAACCCATAAAGGTTCGACCTATAATTCCTATCTTATTAAAGAAGAAAAAAATGTCCTGATCGATACAGTCTGGAAACCCTTTGCCAAAGAATTTGTGGCAAATTTGAAAAAAGAGATAAACCTCGAGGATATCGATTATGTAGTTGCAAATCATGGTGAAATTGATCACAGTGGAGCCCTGCCGGAATTAATGCGTGAAATTCCGGAAACACCAGTTATATGCACAAAAAATGGAGTTAAATCTCTAAAAGGGCACTATCACAAGGACTGGAATTTTAAGGTTGTAGAAACCGGTGGTAAAATTGAGCTGGGAAATGGTAAAAGTCTGATTTTTGTCGAAGCACCAATGTTGCATTGGCCCGATACAATGTTTAGTTATCTGACAGAGGACAATATCCTTTTTAGTAATGATGCTTTTGGTCAGCATTATGCATCAGAATTTATGTATAATGATCTTGTCGATCAGGATGAACTATACACAGAATGCTTAAAATACTATGCCAATATATTGACCCCTTTCAGCAAATTGGTATTGAAAAAGATTGAAGAATTCCAGTCTCTGGATTTACCCCTCGATATGATCTGTACCAGTCATGGCGTAATCTGGCGGGATAATCCTATTCAGATTGTAGAAAAATATCTGGAATGGGCTGATGGTTATAAGGAAAATCAGATTACACTCCTCTATGATACTATGTGGAATGGAACCCGGGTAATGGCAGAAAACATTGCCAAAGGTATTCGCCAGGCAGACGCAGAAGTTGAAGTGAAGCTCTATAATACGGCCAAATCGGATAAGAACGATGTGATTACCGAAGTATTTAAATCGAAAGCCATTCTGGTTGGATCTCCGACTATCAACAAAGGTATTTTAACTTCTACTGCTGCGATTATGGAAGAGATCAAAGGACTCGGGTTTAAAGAAAAAAAGGCTGCCGGTTTTGGTACTTATGGTTGGAGTGGTGAATCAGTTGATATCATTGATGATCTCTTAGATAAAGCGGGATTCGAACTGATAAATGACGGTTTAAAAGTCAAATGGAATCCCGATCAAGAAGCGAAAAAAGAGTGTCAATCTTTTGGGAAAGTGTTAGTAAGCAAAATTTAATTAAATAGATAATCTAAACCTTGCGAAGGTTGCGAACCTTTGCAAGGTTGAAAATCGAAGGAGAACTATTATGAG
>JAIPHI010000163.1 GCA_021735285.1 Fidelibacterota bacterium
TATATATTCTCATCAATAATCATTATAGCAGCTTCAGGTCTAACGAAATCAATTATACTTACTTGCTGATCCCGGTATTTATTTATAAATTCCTCTTGGTAAGTATCATTAAATTTTTGTAAAAAGCCTAATTGAATTGGAGGAATGATTCTATGAGAATATTAATTCATGATAACTATAATGATCTTAGTCAATGGGTGGCCTATTACACTGTTCAAAAAATTAATCAAGCACAACCTACTGCAAAGAATCCAGTTGTACTCGGTCTTCCAACCGGATCGACACCAATCGGAACCTACCAGGAATTAATTAATCTTTATAATCAGGACCTGGTATCTTTCCAAAATGTGGTTACTTTCAATATGGATGAATATGTAGGTATCCCTGAAGACCATCCGGAAAGCTATCATTCATTTATGTATAAAAATCTATTTGATGCTATTGATATACCTGAAGAGAATATAAATATATTAAATGGTAATGCAGATGATCTGGAAGCTGAATGCAAAAGGTATGAAGATAAGATCACCAAGTATGGGGGTATTGATCTTTTTCTGGGGGGCATCGGGCCTGATGGTCATATCGCATTTAACGAACCGGGCTCATCTCTTTCATCTCGTACTCGTTTAAAAACCCTCACATACGATACTCGCGCTGCAAATTCACGATTCTTTAATAATAATATTAATCATGTTCCTAGAATGGCCTTAACAGTAGGCGTGGGGACAGTTATGGATGCAGATGAAGTTCTGATAATGATCAACGGCTACAACAAAGCAGGCGCATTGCAACAGGCTGTGGAAGACGGAGTAAACCACATGTGTACGGTTTCTGCTCTGCAGCTCCATAAAAATGGCATGATAGTATGTGATGAAGCCTCCTGTATGAAACTCAGACTGGAAACAGTCAAGTATTTCAAGGATATTGAAAGTGAGGCCCTGGCCAATCTTCCTGAAATTAATTAGCCCTGAGGGTCTTCAGAAATTTCGGTGCAATTATAACAAATTTTATAAACCAGGATTGGTTTCATTCTAATTGAAGTTATTAGCACTAACCCAGGAGCCCTAAAATATTTTCAGAAGAGCGAACTAAATTTTAGCATTTAATTATAATGCCGGCGCCTTTTTGAACACTATTGTGGCGAGACAAAAGTAACAATAGAGTCCCGATATCAAAAAGTGAATTTTGCATTATAGCTGATTTCAGCTAAGTCTTAAATCTTAGATCCATTATTTTCAAAAATCAATTAACTTTACAATAAACATCTTATCTTTAGTCTATTTAGAATATAATTAAGTCTTCTAAATAGAACCCAACTTGGAATAGGGGGCTACAATATTATTTTGTAGCTCAACTGTCCTCAGTTGAGTTATATTATTGAGGTCTCAACGCCCGAAATAATATACCCGAAAACCAGACTGCAAATCTAAAATCAATTGGCTTCTTAATAAACATCTTCCGCTTTTGTCTATTAATTTTACTTTTGTGTTGATATCAGTTGTCGAGTGGTTGAGTTGCGAAGTAGTCGGGTAGAACAGTCGTAAAAGAATATTCAATTCTTTCGAATTATTAGAATGAATCAATTATTTAAAATTTGGAGGTTATTGATTGTAATAAAAATTTAAAAACTACAAAATCAGAGGATCTAAAAGGTATTTTACACTCAGAACACGAAACCAGTTCACTACTCACCTCTTTGTTACTTGACCAACTCCAATTTTCATATTTTTCCCTCAGCCCATTAAGGGCTTCGGTAAAAAACACAACTAAGGATAGTTGTGCTACAATTAAACCCGAAGGGTTATAATATTTTCAGTGGAGCGAACTAAATTTTAGCATTTAATTATAATGCCGACGCCTTTTTGAATACTTTTGTGGCAAGACAAAAGTAATAATAGAATGCTAGCACTCAAAAAGTAAATTCGGGGTATATTATATCTAATTTTCACTATTGGGCAATCCTTAGTTAATTTTAATTAATCGTAAAAAATCTTAGAGAGCCTATAATATGTACTTAATTTACTGAGATATATTAAATTAGATAGCACCAATAATATTCTTGGCACCGATTCAGGTTTCATAAAAGTTGTGTTCTTTCTCTTCTATAAATCATTTATATATTTTTAATTATATTAGTTTAACTACTTTATTTCTGTTTGTAAATAAATATTTATTGAAATATTTACCTAATAGACGTATTTTCTATAGTTATAATTTGATATATATGGGAGGTAGTAATGGGGCTGGTCGTAGAAAAAGTAAAAAATAAATCAGAGATGAAAAAATTCATAAAACTCCCCTGGCGTATTTATGAAGATGATGAGGACTGGGTTCCTCCCCTTTTAGCCGAAGAAAAAGAAAAATTTAATAAAGAAAAATATCCTTTTTTCGAGCATTCCGAAGCTGATTTTTTTCTAGCCAGGCAAGATGGTAAAATATTAGGCCGGATAGCCGCCATAAAAAATAATAACCACCTTGATACTTATAATGATGATCTGGGCTTTTTCGGATTTTTCGAATGTATAAATGATCAGAAGGTAGCTAATGCCCTATTTAACAAAGCGGAGCAATGGCTAAAAAAACGGGGACTCAAGAAAATCAGAGGGCCTGAAAATTATACTCAAAATGACGAAATCGGTTTACTGGTCGATGCCTTTGATTTACCTCCTACAATTATGATGACTTACAATCCCAGATATTATATTGATTTATTAAATAATTACGGTTTTTCAAAAGAAAAAGATGTATTGGCTTATGTAATAAAAAATGCTGAAGAAATACCAGATCGACTAGCTCGTAATATTGAAATTATTGAAAAACGCTATGACTTCACAATTAATCAGATCGATATGAAAAATTTTGAAAGAGATGCAGAGAAAGTTGTATCAGTCTATAATGAAGCCTGGTCAAAAAATTGGGGTGCCGTAAAATTAACCGATTCTGAAATAGAGCATTTAAAAGAGCAATTAAAACCAATTCTTGTCCCTGAAATGGTCTATATTGCAGAGGTCAATGGCAAACCAGTGGGGGTTTCATTAACTATCCCGGATGTCAATAGAGTTCTCAAAGATATGAATGGACGTCTCCTTCCCACAGGAATATTTAAACTTCTCTGGCAAAAATTAACAGGCTGGAAGGATGTTCATTTTGTAAGAGTACTCATTCTGGGAGTATTAGAAGAATACAGGCATATGGGGATTGATATGGCCTTCTATTATTATACTTTCAAAAATGGTCTGAAGCTGGGTTTCAATAGTGGCGAGATGTCATGGATTTTGGAGGATAATTATCCTATGCGTAATGCTCTGGAAAGATTAGATAACTGCCATCCATATAAAACCTACCGGCTTTATCAAAAAGAAATCAGGCAATAATAATATATGACTAATATAAAAAGTAAGTATCTTCAGACTCCAACTGATTTGATATTTTATGTTTATAATTTATCCATAATCTGCTTTATTCTATTTAATATAGCATCTATTGATCATAGTTTTTTACTAATAACAGCCCATCTGATCATAATCTCGATCTATCTCTATCTTTCCGCTTTAAATTCACACACTTCAAATGCTATTAAGCTAAATATTTACATCAAAATATTTTTCATCATATCTTCCTTAACTTTTTTACATTATGAATCGGGCTTGATAAATCTGGTGATATTTCCCGAATATTTTGACACTGGAATTAGAGTTTTGGATATCCAGATTTTTGGACTTCCTTTATACAAAATTGCAACTAAGTACCTAAATAATAACTTTATAGTTCAAACCTTTCATCTGTTCTATATGACCTATTATTTTATGCTTATAATCCCGGTGATCCTTATTTATAAAAAGCAATCAAAGAATAATATTTATTTTACCGGCAGATCAGAAGAGAGCTTATTCCTGTTATTATTCACAATGTTTACCTGTTACTGGATTTTTATTATTTTCCCGGTAACCGGGCCAACTGATGTACACTTTGAAATCTTTGACGGCTATGGAGGCATTGTTAAGCTTGTCAATTATTTATATAAATATGGCGATACCAATGGAGGAGCAATGCCCAGCTCTCATGTGGCTGTCAGTCTGGTAGTGACTCTCTTTTCATTCCAGCACTTAAAAAAATGGGCTCCTTATATTCTGTTCTGTTTTATTATGTTAACTCTATCTACTGTATACTGTAGTTTTCACTATGCTCTTGATGCTATTGCTGGTATTTTGGTGGGATTCGGATTATATTATTTAGGTAAATATGTACATCGCAAATTAGCCCATAAAATCGGATGAATAATATGCGAGCACTTGTGACAGGAGGAACAGGATTTATAGGCTATCATCTGATTCAGGAACTCCTCGCTAGAAATTGGAAAATAAAATGTCTAGTGCGGGAAACCAGCGTTATTCCCGAGGAATATATGGATAAAATTGAATTTGTCACAGGCGATCTGACCCGACCAGCATCCTTAACAGGAATTACAGAAAATATTGATGTGATTTTTCATCTAGCAGGTAAGATCAAAGCACTCAATCTTTCTGAATTCAAAAAAGTCAATACTGAAGGAACAAAAAATTTATTAGAGAGCATCCCTCAAAGCCAGCAAGCTTCGATTCGGTTTATCTTTATTAGCTCTATGTCAGCCCTGGGTCCGGCTACTACAAGAGAACCGCTATCAGAAGAGCAATCCGCTACTCCGGTTTCTTATTATGGCCAAAGTAAACTTCTGGCAGAAAATTTAGTGCGGAACTCCGGATTGAATTATAGAATTATTAGACCCGCGGCAGTATATGGGCCGGGTGATAAAGAAACATTAAGTTTTTTCCAGCTGGCTGCCAAGCATATCAATGCAAAAATAGGCTTAAAGCAACATTACCTCAGCCTCATTCATGTCTTAGATCTTGTAAATCTAATAATGAAGGCAACACTTACGGATATTAAAGACCAGGTTTACCATGCTGCTGACAATTCAGATGGTTATGCTTATAGTAAAATTATTCAAACAGCGGCAAAAAGTATCAACAGCTGGACATTGTCTGTTTACATTCCTCAATTTCTACTTAAAATTGCCGCCTATTTCGCTTCATTATGGTCTAAACTTTCCGGCCAAGTTTCAATCTTCAATCTTGACAAATACAATGAAATCAAACAGCAATACTGGCTAATTAACTCCCGGAAAGCTCAAAATCAGTTAAACTTCAAACCTGAATATGATATCCGGAGGGGCTTCGCTGAAACTGTTCAATGGTATCAAAAACAGGGCTGGATATAATTATTTAATTCCTATGTCTCCCCATAATTATTAAATTTTATAAAAGTAGATTCTGTTTATTAAAAAAATAAAGCATAAGTCTAACTGATATCAAAATAGTTATGTTTTACCTTCATCTCATTGTAGTAAAATTGCAATTTTTATAGAATCGACTGTATCTATCATTATAGCAATATCAACTGTATTATTCGCTGATAATTTTTTAGCGATTTTCATATAAGTTGTCTTATAAAATAGTAGATATTATTTGTCATAAATACTATTTAAATCTATTTTTCCCTTCAGCCTATTGAAGGCTTCAGGAAAACCCACAACTATGGATAGTTATGCTACATCAGACAAAACTTTTGAAAATCGCTATAGCACTCTGTCCCATAAATTTCTTAACGATTTAGGTTCTAATGCCAACAAACAAAACAAAGAGACCAAGAGGTGTAGTTGTCGAGTGGTGGAGTTGTTTGCGCCGTGGAAGTCCATAAAGATGAGGATTCGGGCGTTTATATATAGATGAAATATCTTTTAAGTAAGCCAGTTCTTTTAAATTATGAATACGGAAGGTTTGGTCAACCACCGTAAGCGAGTTTTGCATAGTTAACAGAGATGTTAGCATGAAGCGTAAACAGTGATTGCTGAAGGTGCAGTATTGAGCTTCG
>JAIPHI010000005.1 GCA_021735285.1 Fidelibacterota bacterium
AGTAATTCTCGCATGATTGTGTTAATTTTTCTCATAGGTTGATACTCCTCTATTATCTTGCTTTATTGCTAAAATAATTTAAGGTTTTTTTAGGAATATCAGCCTATTTTTCTGATTTTTTACCGGACACTTGTGACATATTATATAAAATTAAGAGGCAGGAAGTTTTGAAATTAACATTTTATTAGAGGTATAAACCTATGACTCTCAAGATAATAATATTTATAATAGTCGGTGCAATCGGAGCCTATATAGGATACCGTTACTCCCAGAAGCGTAGAAAGTAGGACTAATCAAATACTTAAGTCCCTAATACTGTGAGGTTATTTTATCCGGGACCTGGGGATCGTAATCCAGATTGTAATTCTTATATTTAAGGATAGCTCTTATATTTTTCGCAGTTCTATGTAAAGCAGATAAAATACAATCTTCAAGTTCGGATTTATTTTCAAAGCCTTTATGACCCGATTTTTTTAAAGGTGGAATCAGATCATCCAAATATTTCATCTGCAGTTGATCTTCATCTGAAACCATCAAATGATAAAGGTCCCGAACCTGTTTCAAAAAATAGTAATCAGATAAAATTTGCTTTAATATGTCTGTCTTTTCTGGTAATCTGTTAATTAAAATCAAAAACAATTGATTGGAAACCGGATCTATCAGCTCATAGTGCGCTTTTAAAATAAAAATAAAATTTTCAACATCGCGAAGACCGCCCGTACTTTCTTTAATATTTAGGTATTCTGATTTTTCATGAAATTTATTCCGATTGATAATCTCATTTATCAAAGAATCAATAAACTTTTCTTTCTGCTCGAAAATATATGGAGTGATTATCTCCTCCAGAAAATCTTTTTGAAAATGATCACTGCCATAGACCAGTCTGGCGCCAAGTAGCTGCGATTTATCTATAAAACTATCTTCTGTAGGATTCTGAAAAAATTTCTTTAAGTCATGAAAAGTGGTTACATAACTTGAAAAACGATCAGCAAATTTATAATGCGGCATAATAGAGCGTTTGATTATATGTTTATTCATTTCCACAATAATTTTATTAGCAAAAGTTTTTTGTCGTTCATTGGTAGAATTTAAGAGAATAATGAGATCATAATCATCCTCAAAAGCTTGTTTGCGCGCGTGCCCCCCCGTCACATAGATACCCAATTTATCTTTGGTAGGGGGCGGATTTTGATAAGTTCTTTTAACTTCTTTGCGGCATAATTCAAATAAGATCTGAATATAGTTATCAGAAAAAATAGTGAATTCCTTATTAATGGTATCAAAAGCCGTTCCATTAATAGCATTGATTCCCAGTCGCATAAATTCGAAATCGTAATAAGTTCCCAGCCTTTTAATCTGCTCTTCAGAAGAATTAAAATTTTCAATATTCTTTAATAAACCCTCACTAATTTCTCTAAATTTTCTGGGATTATTAAAATCAATCAAATAGGATTGATAAGTATTGAATACCCTATAGATAAAACGCTTGAAATAGTAGCTGCTTGAATAGGTAAGACTACATAATTCTAGTAGTTTTTTTCTAATCTTGTTGACTTCCGGATCCAAGATAGGAAGTTCTAAAACATCGATTAGTTTCTTTAATAGATCCTCCGGAAGAATGAATAAAAAGTTATACATCTTTTTGGGATAAAATTCGAGAACTTGTCCGAGATTGCCGATATCCTCTAAAGTGGATTTTATATTTTTAATAAATTCATATTGCAGATGAAGTATATTCCCGCGGGATAGATAGCGGGGAAAATTCTTTTTGACAATAGTAAAAAAGAATATAAAGACATAGGGGCTTCGTTTCCCCCACTTGACATAACGGCTGGCTATTGACGGTGCAGCTTGATTAAAATCATTGAGAAATTTTTGTAAAAGTTCGGCGTCACGATCAAGCAGAGCTAGTAAATCGTCCCAATAACGAGTATTGTAAAAAAAATCCATTGCTGAAAGAAATCCTTCGGCAATATTGGACCTATATTCTTTTAAATTCCTCTTTGTCCCGTTGAACTTCCCGGTTTGAAAAATTGTGATTTCACTTAAATGATTAGATATATTTTCCAGTATTTTTTTAGTCCCCAGCTTTGCGACCTTAATGTGATCCTTATAGTGAATTAAGAGCTGAGTAGAAGGTTTAGCATAGCTAGTAGCTGCAAAGCCCATTGTTTCCGCTACCTTATCAAGATGCTCAAAAACCGGCCTGTCTTCCAGAGATATCTCTTCTTCCTGAACAACAAATAACTGGTACAAAAACCTAAACGTCTCCAAAAAAGTAAGTGATCTGTAAAGGCGGTAATATTCGTCCCGATTATCAATGTCATTATCATATAAATATTTGAGAACACCAAGAGTAGTTGTATGCTCAGTTAAGCCTTTCCAGCTTTTCAACGCAGCAATAGTACCTTTGATCAAACGCAGACCGTCTTTCTTGGGATTAAGAGTTTCTTCTTCAAATTCTCTGGTAACAAGATCCTGAATCTCACCCAGGACCCCCCTTAAAAAACCCTCATGATATTTATTATTCCGCTGCTCATTATAATAGTAGCGCAATAAAATATCGTTCTGAAAATCTTTGTATAAATTCTCATCTCCAATAATTGAAACTGAATTAAGCATCTCATTCAGAAGTACAAAATTACCAATTGTATCATCAAGATGATGATGAAATTCCGGAATCGAGGCTGAGTAGCCCTTCTCACCAATATGTTCCGAAATATGAAAATGAAGAGCGCTGGCATGTTTTATCATCTCTGAATAAAGTTTGGACACCGCCTTGGTTAAAACCGGTCTATTTTCTTTGCCTGTATCAAGGATTCCAATATCAATATCCTCTTGATCGACCCGGGTTCCTACACTAAAAATATTAAACCTGGGGGGCTGTTCCGGTAAAAATTCATCCAAAAGTACTCTCATATAAGCTCTTGATAGAAGTCTGAAATCATTGCCTGTCCTAACCAAAAAATCGCGTAAGATATTGTAGCTGTTGATCGTCTTTGTTGATAAATCCAGCTTAAGGACGTCAATGGCCTTGAAATTAAGGAGTAAAAATTGCAGGGAATAATAACATCCCACCATATCCAGCTTCGTTTCACGATCATCTAATAGAGAACTTATAGTCCGCATATGTTTTTCCGGAGCACTGGAAAAGCGTAGAAGCCGAATTTGATCTATCAGATGGTGTTCATCCAGTAAAGATATAAGGGTATCATAATGTTGCTCTATACTAAGAATATATTTCTGATGATGATTACCTAACTCTGAAGTTCGGCCCATCAAATCAATAGTAGAATAGTCAACATTACGTTGCAATGTATTTTATCTCCAATTTTTTTATTTCTAATAATACTTAATTTATTGAGTGCCAAATCGACATAAAATATTGATTTCGGCATCTATCAATATTAATGATAAAAAGTGCAAAAGTGAAAATTATTCATCCGGAATGTGCATTGAGCCACTCTTCAGCCAGAGCCATTCCCTCATCAAAGGCTTTTAAATTCAGCTCCTCGGTACCCTTGGGCACTCTGGCTTTGATAGCATGGCGAATAGATTCTTCGGAAACAACTTCTGATATTTTAACTATGATCCCCAGAGATACAATATTAGCCACAATAAACTTGCCCAATCTTTCTGTAGCAGATTTTATGATCGGGAGCTGCACTACTTTGTAATCCTTATCAGGAATTGTCTTGACCATTTTTTCATCGACAATAAGAATCCCACCGGCTTTGAGGTCTTTATGATATTTATTACAGGCTTCCTGAGTTAAAGCAAGCAAAATATCCAGATTCTCCGCTTTCGGATATTCAATATCGCCATCAGAAATAATCACTTCAGAACGACTGGCACCACCTCTTGCTTCCGGACCATAAGATTGACTTTGAGTGGCATTTAAACCATCATAAATTGCTGCAGCTTCAGCTAAAACTTTTCCAACCAGGATCAGACCCTGGCCGCCCGATCCACTTAATCTTATTTCCTGTCTAAAAGACATTACATATCTCCAAGCTTAGTTTAATTATTGGCTTTATCTTTTATTTCCTGATAATTTTCCAGATAACTGGGTTTATCACGATCTATATAAACCCCAGTCACAAATTTTCCTTTTATTTCTTCCTCATCCATTTCCTTAGCTTTTTCTAAGGAAATACTATTTTCCTTCTGAAAACTCAACATTTCTACTCCGGTTTCACCGGTCTCTTTGTTAGCCCGCCCATAGGAAGTAGGGCACATAGTCAAAATTTCAACTACAGAAAAACCCTTGTTTTGAAATGCTTGCTGCATGTATCTATCCATTTTGGCTGTATGATATGTTGTAGTACGCGCCACATAGCTGGCTCCGGCAGCTTTGGCTAACTCACTAATATGAAAAGGTGAGTCCGGGTTTCCATATGGAGTTGTAGATGCAAATTTACCTGTAGGCGTGGTAGGTGAGGCCTGCCCGCCAGTCATTCCATAGATATAATTATTAAAAACAATTAGATTTAGGTCGATATTGCGACGCGCCGCATGGATGAAATGATTGCCGCCTATGGCAGTCGCATCACCGTCACCGGAGACAACAATAAGATGCATATTCGGTTTAGCCAGCTTAATGCCAGTACTAAAAGATAAGGCTCTTCCGTGAGTTGTATGCAGAGTGTTAAAATCTACATAACCAGGAGTCCGGCCCGAACATCCTATTCCTGAGACAAGCGCTATATCATCTTTTTTCCAGCCCAATTTATCGACAGCACGGATAATGGCTTTTAATATGATTCCATTGCCACACCCATCGCACCAGATATGTGGCATTTTGTCTTTTCTTAAATATTGTAAATAATCCATATCAATCCTTCTTAATCATCGCATTTACAATTTCTTGAGGCTTAATAGCTTCACCATTAACATGGTTTACTCGAATTATTTCTGTATTATCGGGAATATAACGTTCGATTTCACCTGCTATTTGCCCCAGGTTCATTTCCGGCACAATAATAGTATCAACTTTACGGCTTAATTTTTTTATTTTATCAGTTGCAAAAGGCCAAATAGTCTTCAATCTGAGATAACCAGCATTGACTCCCTGCTTTTGCATAATTTTCATTGCCCGCTTGGCTGATCTGGCAGGCGCGCCATAGGATACAAGTAAAAGATCCATATTCTTAGTATTAATTTCTTCATAGTCCAGAATAGAATCCATATGTTGATCAAATTTTGTATTTAAACGCATTAATTGGCGATGGGCTTCCTTTTCATCATTAGTTGGGAAACCGGTTTCATCATGAACCAGACCGGTAATATGGTAGCGATACCCCTCTCCAAAGTTAGCCATCGGGGGTATTCCTGATTCCGTCAACTTATAAGGCAAATATTTCTCTGGCGCCACATTAGGTTTTCCCCTGTTATATAGTTCAATCTTAGAAGCCGGTTTAATTTCAATCTTTTCAGTCAAATGAGCTATAATCTCATCGGTTAGTATAATTACAGGTGTGCGATATTGTTCAGCCAGGTTAAAGGCCCTGATTGTCATGTCATAACATTCTTCAACCGAACTGGGGGCAATAGCTATGATAGGATGATCACCATGAGTTCCCCAACGGGCCTGCATTACATCTCCCTGCGAGCCTTTAGTTGGCAAACCTGTACTGGGGCCCCCTCTTTGAACGTCAACAACAACCAATGGAACTTCCGCCATAACTGCCATCCCTAAATTCTCCTGTTTGAGGGAAAATCCGGGACCACTAGTGGCCGTCATTGACTTGGCACCTGCTATGGAAGCTCCGACCACAGCACCTATACTGGCAATTTCATCTTCCATTTGGATGAATGTCCCATCCACTGCGGGTAGCTCTTTGGAAAGAACTTCAGCTATTTCCGAAGAGGGCGTAATGGGATAACCGGCAAAGAATCGGCACCCCGCAGCAATCGCGCCATGGGCAATGGCAACATTGCCTTGCATCAACTTTGCTGTACTATTATTGCTCACAAAAAGCTCCTCTTATGTTTTAACTTCTTTTTGCTCTGGCTCAGACTCACGAACATTAATTGCAAAATCCGGACATAACTTTTCACACAATCGACAACCAATACAATCCTGCGGACGTACCGCCTGAGAATAAAATCCAACCATTTCAAATACATCTTTGGGACAAAACTCCACACAAATTTCACAGCTTTTACACCAATCCTGGTTGACTGTGACTTTAAAAGATTTTTTCATTAATAAAACTCTTTTTTTTATTAATTGAGAAAAATTTATTAGTAAAAAGGTTTGTTACATAGAACATGAACATAGGTATTATATTTGTCAAAGAGTATTTATTCTAATAAATATATAAAATTCAAGGTCTTATAATAAGACAACTGCGATTTATCAGTTTTCTAAAAAATTGCTTATCAAATGCAAAGAATACTATATATAAGCATTGAACCAGAATAAAGAGCAAATCTAACTATTATCAAGTAAAATTTGTTTTCTAATTCACTTTTCACAAATTTTTGTTATTTAAAATAGCAAAAGATATCTAAACAATATCCATACCAAACGTTTATTTATTCTGAATAAAATATTTTGATATTAAGCGGATCAGTATTCAAACTGGCCCTGATCCCTACAGGCAAAGTCAACTTATTAGAAATATGACCATAAGCAAAATTTGTAATAACTGGAAATTCATAATTTCCTATAATATCATCAAGTAGATCAAAAAGAGGAAAACTGTTTTGACTCAATTCATCGTCTGTACTTTGAAAGGAGCCCAAAATAAGACCAGCTATTTGATCAAAAACGCCATGTAATTTTAAGGTAGTTAAAAGTCTATCCAGCTTATAACCGGTTTCACCAATATCCTCCAGAACTAAGATACAATTTTCAAAGGATGGACAATATTCTGTCCTCATAATCGTGGTTATTATAGAAAGACATCCAGGTAAGAGTACACCTTGGGTTTTACCGGAGCGATAGACCTTCATCTTTTTATCTTTTGGATTTTTTAAAATTAGTGAGCCCGATGATTTTTTTAATACTTTCCACATCCACTGGCCTGTATAAGAAGTCAAATTGTCATCCATATCGGAAGCAACCATAGGGCCGGAAAATGTAATCCAATTGAGCTTTTTTAAAAAAGAAAACTGTAAGGCCGTGATATCAGAATAACCCATTATGATTTTGGGGCCCAGTTTAGACAACCCGGCAAAATCTAATTTATCGAGAAGGCGCATTGTTCCATAGCCACCGCGCAGACAAAATAGCGCTGAGATTTCATCATCTCTTAAAAAATCAACTAAATATTGAATCCGCTTAGCATCATTAGCAGCTAGATATTTCAACCTGTTTGTTAAATTCGGCGCCTTTTTAACCTTAAAACCTTGCTTTTTCAAATATTCAATACCAGCTTCAACTTTGCTTTTTTCACCAGCACTGGCTGGAGCTACGATTCCAATTGTATCCTGATCTGATAGATTGGGGGGGAGTTGGTATTTATGCTCGCCTCTAAGCATATTCAAACTTGCGGTATTTTTTTTAGAAGAACAAAGTTTTTTTAAAATTTACTTTATTTATACAAAGGAGATATTGTAATTTATATAGTAATTAAAGATCTAACAATAAAGGCCTTATTATGAACAGGAAAACATATTTTTTTATAATCATTTTTGTATTTTTCAGTATTGATTGTTTATATCCCCAGATAACCGTTACAGATACTGATCAGGATTTGGCCATAGAGCGTAAAATACAAAACATTCAGGATTCCTTAGAAACAATTTTTCAACACAATCTGGCTAACAAGCTCGATTCATTAAAAGCCATATATCAAGAAAAACAGACACAAATGCTGGATAAATTCCAGGAAAGAAGCAAGGTAAATTATGAATATACTAAAAATTTAGAAGACAGCCTTAATATACTTAAAGAAAAGTTGGCTCAATATCAACACAGAAATAGTATTCGCGACTCGACCTTCGAAAAACGCTATTATGAGTATATTGATAGACTTTTAGAATATAAAGATAAGAATAGGACTGATTTTCTGGGTTTAAGCTTTGGAGGCCGTGAAATAAATGAATATAAAATTAATATATTGAAGCAATACCTGAACAAATACAGCCCCTTTGGTAAAAGTGCTTATGTCCGTTATTATCTTACTCAGGTATATAATAATCAAAAAGAGTACGCAAAAGCAGAGTACTCCTTTTTGAAATTTTTATATTTATATACTGATTCTCCTGCTTATAACGAGTTAAAACACAGTCTCCTTGAGATAGTTCTTGAACAAAATTATTATCAAGATAGAACAGGGTCTTTGGTTAAAATTATGGACAATATGAATCAAGAGGAAAATTTTGAACAGAGATATTTCAATTTTATTAATAAACTGAAAGATTATCCCCATGACGACGTTCAAAAACACTTTATTCCTGAAGTTGATAATTTCATAATTCGTTTTGGTGACACCCAAAATTCAGCCACATTATTATATAGTTTATATGAATATTATATGGATAACAAAAAGGTCCAATATGCTTTTCTTACTTTGAGGAAAATCACTGGGTTGTTGCCGAATTATCACGAAGCCGATCTGGCTTTGTTTCAACAGGCAAAAATTCAAGCCCAGGAGTTTAAAGAGTATAATGAAGCCCTATCTGCTTACAATCGCTTCATTGAAGAAAATCCGGGATCCAAACTGGCGGATGAGGCTTATTTCAGAATTGCCACTATTTTTGAAGAGTACCTCCAAAAATACGATATGGCTTTTAATAAATATCAAGAGTTCGCTAATAAATACCCCCACTCTGAATATGTTATGCAGGCCTTGAACAGGATGGCAACTATTGCCGAAGAAAAACTTAATGAACGAGAGGTTGCTATCGATCTGTATTTACAAATTGCCCAGGAACATGCAAACTCTAAAGCAGGTCATAAATCCAGAGTTCAGGCTGCCAATCTTTATTATAAGGATAAGCAGTACACAAAGGCGATTGATCAGTTCTTAATACTCTATAGACAGGCTCCATTAGAAAAAGAGTCGATTGACTATGTGTTAAGAGCGGCTGATATTTATGAAAACAAACTCAAAGATATAGATAAAACCATCGATACCCTAACTTACATTACAGAAAATTTTCCGGGTACAAAAGCAGCTGAAAAAGCTAAAACAAGGATAGAGAAACTAAGTCAGAGGAATCAAGATTAAATCATGAAGAAATCCTTTCTCACAATTATAGTTGTATTTATAATCTCACTTACAACCTGTTCTACAAGATACATTCAAGCAGAGCAAAGTAACGAGTTAGTAGTCTTACTCCATGGTATAAAAGACAAGCCCTATATGATGTGGAAATTGGAAAAAGGCTTAAAAAATGCTGACTATGCAGTCATCAATTTGCACTATCCTTCTGCAAAAGCTGGTATGGACTCCATCTTAAATTTAATTCATGGCCGCTTGGAAGCCCCGCTTAAGCGATATAGGAAAATTAATTTTGTGACTCATAGCCTGGGCGGAATTGTAATGCGAGCTTATCTAGATAAATATAGCAGACCTAACTTTTCACGCCTGGTAATGATCGCGCCCCCCAATAGAGGTGCGATCATGGCAGAACGTTTTGAGGATTTTTTCCTGTATCAATGGCTTTACGGTGAAGCCGGTCAAAAATTAGGGAAGGATAGCAGTGATTACTGGCAACAGTTTCCCGAGCCTATAATTCCTTTTGGAATAATAGCAGGCGGACTTGGTAATAAAAATGGTTTTAATCCTCTAATTCCAGGAGATGATGACGGTACAGTAGGGGTCGAAGAAACTCGCATTCAAGGCTATGAAGATTTTATTGTTCTACCTGGTTTACACACCTCACTTCTCTGGCAGGATAATACTTTAGAACAAGTTCTGCTTTTTCTCAAAGAAGGGCACTTTAAAAAAAATAGCAACTAATCTTAAAAATATGGAAACGAAAAAATTATCAAAAAGAAAAAAAGCATTTATTCGCTCTTTACATCAAAAAAAGATGCGTTATAAAAGAAATAGTTTTTTAATAGAAGGCCTCAAAACAACTCAAGCGGCACTGGGGGCAGATCATAAAATCAGCACTATATATTTTTCAGGTAAAGCTAAAACCGAACATCTTGACCGGATCCTTAAACAGGCCAAAGAGAAAAGAATTAGCGTGCAAAAAATTACAGATTCGGATATTAATGAGGTAAGCACCCTGGTGAATCCCGATGGTATGCTGGCCATTGGAAAAATAGAACACCGCAATCAAAGCGCTCTCATCCGAACAGCCGGTCCGAATCTCTTTCTTTATAGAATCAATGATCCCGGCAATCTGGGAACTATAATGCGGACTGCAGCCTGGTTTGATTTACAAAACATTATGCTCTCCAAAGGCTCGGTCGATCCCTATAATCCAAAAGTAGTCCGGGCTTCAATGGGCGGTCTTTTTCATCTGGATATTGTCAGAAATGTTGATTTTGAAAAGATGAGTAAGATAGTTAAATCCAACAATCTAAAAATAATATCCGCCGACATGAGTGGTAAAAATATTACCGGAAAACAAGAATTACCCGCCAATTTTGTGCTTTGTATGGGGAGTGAATCCCATGGTTTACCTGATGATATTATAGAACAGTCTGATTTGATTTTATCAATTCCGAAATTAGGGACAGGTGAATCTCTAAACCTGGCTGTTTCCACTGGGATAATTATGAAAGACTTAGTACTTTCTAGTCGAGTTTAAGGAATTTTCAATGTCTAAATTATTTCGAGATTTTATAACTATAATTATTATGTTATTTTTAAATAGATTAGCATTTGCTAGTGATACTGTAAATACTTCTGCTTCTATTACAAGACCTAGAAGAGCACCTACTTTCTATACCACAACGCTGGCAGGTAAATCTTTCTTTTTAAGCAAAAAAGTTGGGCCGGAAGTTGATAAAGTGGATAGAAAGCCGCTTGTTCTGATTTTTTTTACTACGAGTTGCATCCCTTGTCGGGTAGAAATACCAATCATGATGGAACTTAGTGATAGTTTTCCTGATATCAATTTTTATTTAGTCAACATGGGAGAAGATGCAGGTAAAGTCAAAAAATTTATTAAGGAAATGAATTACACATTCCCGGTTTTAATGGATCCCTACGGTATGGTCAGTTCAAAACGTTATGAGATTAGCAGTGCTCCCGCTTTGGTAATTATTTCCGGTGATGGTCATTTACTTTATAAAAAAACAGGTTTGGCAAAAAATCCTAAAAACCATTACAATTCCCTATTCCAAAATATTTTTAGTTCACAGGGTAATTCAGGAGTAAAACATAATGAATGACATACTCCCGACTCTTAAGAAAAGTGTGGTGTTGATTATAGCTGGATTTGGAGTCGGTATTTTACTGGCTCTATTATATTCTCTGGGATCAATTTTGTACAATTCCAGCACCAATCTTTCTATCAGCCAGTTACGGATTTCCTTATTGATTGGAGAATTAATGCTTCCCTTCCCGATCTTGCTATGGGCTTATAGAAACAAACTGGACATGCAAAGCATATTTAGATTAAACCCTGTTAGGAAAGAACTTATTCTTCCGGTTTTAATTAGTGGTCTTTGCTTAGTTATTTTAATTGATGAGCTAGATCGAATATTAGCTCATTTTGTTTCCATGCCAGATAATTTCCAGGAAATACAAGCATTAATGGAAATAGACAGTATCACTTCCGGAATCATCATTATTGGCATTATCGTAGTTTTAGGACCTTTTATTGAGGAAATCGTATTTAGAGGCTTTTTTCAGAGGGTTCTTGAACAGAGATTATCGAATGTGACCCATGCAGTTCTGATTTCAGCTTTTACTTTTGCGGTTTTACATTTTAATCCCTGGTGGCTGATCCAGATCTATATTTTAGGTTTTGTCATGGCCTTTTTTGCATATCGAACCGGTTCTATTGTTCTACCCTTAATTGTACATGCTCTTAATAATGGAATTTCCGTAATAGCCTCACAATTTGATGGTCAGAACTTACCGGGCTATCTATGGCATGGCCATGTCAATCCGCTCATCATTATTTTGTCTGTTTATTTTACCTATTGGAGTATCAAAAAACTTATCAGATTAACGGGTAGTAAGAGTCATAATCAACATAATTCGGATTGGGCTTAATTGTCTGCATGATATACAAATATAATTATCTTTAATTCGATTCTTCAAATCATTAACTTAAATACCGTTATTTATATTAGGTTGAGGGGTATCTTATGATGGATAGAGAATTTATTGTTTTATTGAGTTCATTTCGGCGTTTATTACGACGTAATGCTAACAATGCAGTCAAGAAAATGATCAAAAAGACCCACCCTGCCGATCTAGCAAAAATTTTCAGGTCTTTTACCGATCATGAAAGACGAGCAATTTTTGATCTGATCCAGGATGTTCATTATAAAGCGGAATTAATTGCTGAATTAGATAGTGACATATTCCATGAACTGCTAGTCAACTTTAAAACCGAAAAAATTAAGGAGCTCATAGTAGAATTACCCGGGGATGATCAGGCTGATGTACTTGATAGATTGCCGGATGAAATCGAGCAGGATGTTATTGAACTAATGAATTCTAAAGAGTCTCGTGAAATAGATGAACTCCTAAAATACTCTCCCGAATCCGCCGGTGGGCTAATGGTTACCCTGCCTTTTAAAATGCATGAAGATAGTACAGTCAAAGAAGCCATAGAGACAGTTCAGGCGCAAGAAGATATGGAACTCGTTTTTTATATTTACATTGTAGATCAAGATAACCGTTTGACCGGCGTTCTATCCCTTCGAGAATTATTATCAGCCAGTCCGGAAGATAAATTAAAAAAAATCATGCGGACAGATTTAATCACGGTGGATCCAACTACAGATCAAGAGGTAGTGGCTCGCATAGTAAGCCGCTATGACTTTATGGCTATCCCTGTAGTCGATGATAAGGACCATTTGCTGGGCATAATTACAGTTGATGATATTATTGACGTTATTAGAGAAGAGGCTACTGAAGATTTCCTGCAGATGGTAGGTGCTGGCCGGGACCGCGAAATATTATTCAAAAGTACATTTGAAGAGGCAAAATTGCGTTTCCCCTGGTTATTTGCTACCTGGATTGGTGGTGTAGTCGCCTCCGGGATTGTAAATTCTTTTGGAGACCTGCTCAAACAGGTAGTCGCCCTGGCCGCATTTATGCCCATTATTGCTGGTATGGGTGGCAATATTGGTACTCAATCAGCCACTATAGTAATCCGGGGCCTGACTACCGGACGGGTAGATCTACGGGAAATCGGTAAAGTGATCTTTAAAGAAATCAGAGTCGGCCTGACCCTGGGTTTTGCTTATGGTCTCGGTCTTGCGATTCTGGTCCAAATTCTCTATCCTTCCGCAGGAATTATGGTTGGCATTGTGGTAGGCCTGGGTATTGGTTCAGTTATGCTCTTAGCCGCATTTATGGGAACCATAGCGCCACTTTTATTAGATAAATTCAAAACAGACCCCGCTGTTGCTACCGGTCCCTTTGTAACAACCTCCATCGATATTCTGGGCATGCTGATCTACTTCTCAATTGCCACGGCTCTCTTATGATAATTATAAAATAAAACACCGGCTCAATGTGTTTTTTGAATGCAACTCCTCGTCATATTATAAAGTCTATAGCGATTTGCAAAAGTTTTGTCTGATGGAGCATAACTATTCTTAGTTGTGGGTTTTCCTGAAGCCATCAATAGTCTAAAAGGAAAAATAGATTTAGATAGTATTTGTTAATAAATTATATCTACCCTTGTATAAGACAACTTATTTGAAAATCGCTATAAGGCCCAAATAATTTTTATACCAAGCACTAGTGTGACACAACCAACTTTATTTTGGCCATGAGAAAAATAAGCAAATACATACTCAAGCCAATAAAGAATACAGCTGTAAATCCAAAAAGCATAGAAAAAACTACAGCCAGAATTGAACCAAGAACTGACATGATCCCATTAACTCCATACATCCAGGGAATATATTTTTTCATTTTAAATTTTTGTAATATTTTAATAGTAGAGGGGAAGGGGATGCCAAAAAGAAAACCAAGAGGAAGCAACATAATAAAACTAACAATCCCACGGATGAATTGACCATAAACCAATAGTTTGTCTAATAAATAGGGCAAAAACAGAAATGTAAAACTACCAGCGACAATTATCCAGAAGCTAACACCTTTCAACCGTTTTTGTAAACTATTCGGATATAGCCGCTTGCCGAAAAAGCTACCAAACCCCATCCCTATTAATAAAGATGCCAACAAAATAGAAAGCGAAATTGTTGGTGACCCCAGATATAAAACTAGTTTCTGAAACAATGAAACTTCTAGAATCATAAAGCCTACGCCAAGACAGATAAAAATTGCTAGAGGAAAGAGCAGAAGAGCAAACCTCTTTTTCTGAATACTTTTTTTAATGGCAAAATAGGGGCCGCCAATCACAAGTAAACTGAATAAAAAGACCCCTGCTAAAAGCTGCAAATAGTCATCTGGCACACCTTTTTTGATTTTGTAAAAATAGGGGCTATCATCATAAACCGGGCTGATATCGTATTGATTGCGCTCAATATATTTTTGAATTGCATTCGGGCTCTGTTTGATCTGCCTTAATAAACTATTTTCCCTATTATTTTCATTCTCTTCCCAATGATAGGGGAGATAGGTGACCGCTGGTAAATTCTCAGACAGTTTACTTATAACATCTTTAACATGAGCAATTTCTGCTTTTGAAAAAGCTTTCTTCTTGATCACAATTGTCGGAGAATAATCCTGACCTATAATAAGAAAATGTTCTAGAGCAGCCTGCTTTCCTATCCCCCGGTTCTCAAAAGCCTTTAACGATGTAATGATCAACCGAAGCAGTTCCCATCTGTTATGAACTGTTAATATTAGACGCCCTTCAGAGGTTAAAATCTCTAAATAATCTTGCAAAGCTTCAACCGTAAGCAGGTAATTTTCATTGGCTGCAAAATTATCTATACTCTGAAGCTGTTCGGTAGAAGGGAGCGCCATGACCACAAGATCATATTTTTGCTCTGTTTGTTTTATATAATGACGTCCTTCCTTGATTTCAATTTGCACATTAGGGGTATTTGTATATATACCGCCGTTAAAATAGCTATAGTCCTCCACAATATTAACAAAATCCGGGTTAATTTCGATCCCTTTGATGTTTTTTACCCCACTGAATAATCCGGCCAAGATATCATGGCCACCACCTGGCCCAATGGAGAGCATATTATCCTTTTCATGATTTTGCAGGAGTAAGAGGGGAATGGTAGTAGAACTACGTATAACAATATTATATAGTAGGGGCGAAGGATTATTGACATTGCCATTAAAACGAAACATTCTAGTCCCAGCCGCTCCATCAATAAATAGATGTTTGACAATATTTTGATTGCTATGTTCTACCAGATCGGAACGACCATAGATACTCCAGCGGCTATCAACAATTTCTGATTCGATTTGAGGGTCGTTATAAACATGGTGAAAGTCTTTTTCGGGAAAATTTCCTATAGGAATCTGGCCAACAAAATTAGTTTCACCATTTACAAGAAGAAGTCCGGCAAGAATAAGCGGGACCAGATATAAAGCATATATTTTTTTGCTGTTCGTTAAATTTAATGTAAAGTTAAGAATGACAATTGTTACTACCAGGGTTATAAAAAAAATAGCATTAGGCGCATTAAATATTTTAAATAAGGCGATAGAGCCTAAAGCCCCCAGGGCGGCTCCCGCTAAATCAGATGCATATAATTTAAAACTCTGGGCTGCATAATTTTTAAAGATCAGAGCATAGACAATACCGGAAAAGAAAAATGGCAGAAAAAGTAAAAAGAAGTAGATAAATGAATTGGTTAGAGAGAAGAGGATCGTACTTAAAATAAAAATAACAAAAGTAATTCCAATAATAATCGTAAATATTAATAAAAGGCGGTTAATTTCGACAATATTATCCGCTTTCACCCGATAATAAGAATATATCCCTCCGCTACCTAACCCGAGTATGGCTAAGGAAAGAATTATAAAGGCGTAGTTGTTAACAAAAATAACAGAGGAAATGCGAGTGGATAAAATTTCAAAACAAATAGTAGCGGCAGAAATAAGTAAGAGATTCAAATAAATTAGATTATTGTTCTTCATTCTGAATATGTTTTTTTATATTGATTAACATCGATTAAGCAAAGCAATATCTAAACAAATTGTTACAATAACAGATTTTGTTATAGCATACTATAATTTTATTTAGGTGATGCAATGAGATCTTTTAATACATTTTTATAAATTTCTACTTCATATTTATCTCTTAATTGCTTGACAACTTTATTGGCAATCTGTTCTCTTTGATAATCTTTATAATCTTTCGCGATAGTATTTTGAACATCATCATAGGTTAATTGCTTTTCCGGTCTTCTATGCGTGCTTTTAATGACCGCATATTTTTTACCCGATTGGGGATCATTATATTCAATAACACCGTCAACTTCTGATTCTTCCAATTTAAATGCAGCTTTGCCAAGGTACGGTTTTTCTCTACTTAAATAAGAATCTATACTACCATCTCTATTTTTAATAAATGTTTTTACCTTATATCTATTATTGGTAGCCTCTTTAAAAGACATCCCTTGATTAATTTTACTCAACAATTTATTTGCATCGATTTTATCTGAGAATATTTTAGCATAGATATTAACTTTTGCTAATTGATAATATAATGAATCTTTGTTACTCTCATAGAAATTCATCAATCTTTTTGGTTTTGGTTTTGGAATTTGTGAATCAATTACTGCTTCGTTATATAATGATACAATATTATTTGTTAAAACTGTATTATTTGTCATGGGACTAATAATTTCTTTTTCTAAACCAGCTGCATTTGCTTTATCTACTAACTTCTCAGTACGCAATGCTTCTATAAAATATTTTTTAATATCCTGTATAGTTGTGTTTTTGGAAAAGTTAGGTAATAGTATATTACTGGCAAGATGGAGAAAATCTTGGAAATCAACCTTATCTTTTTGATATGATAGTATTGTTTGATTTTTTCCTTTTGATATTAAATTTTTGATAGTATCCTGATACATATCGGGATAAAAATCTTCAATTTTAGACCATTGTAGAATAGTATTTAAAGAATTAAAATTCCATTTTATATAGTTAGTATCGATAAGACTTCTCTTATATTTATAAAATTCATCTAAACTAGTTTGTGTATAGTTCTTTTCAAGTTTCTCTTTGATTTCATCTTTAATTTTGGAAAATGGTTTTTTATCGATATTGCTAATATCTACTATTTTGACAATATATATACTGTGTTGAGTTTCTAAAGTTTTTATATCCCCAACACTTAAATTAAAAATATCTCTATAAATAGGTTTTGAAAGGCTCCTCTCCCAGGTCAATGGAGGCATATAACCACTATTATTATTAGAAGAAGAATTTTGAGAATATTTTTTAACTAATGTTCCAAAGTCTGTGCCATTTTTAATTGCTTTTGAAATTTTACTAATTTTATTTTTTAATGCAGTGATTTGTTTAGAAGTCGGATTTTTTGATTTTTCAATGACAATCTGTCTATAGCTCACTTTTCTATCCATCTGGTCATATGCATTTCTAACAGATTGTTCATTTATATATTTATTAAGAAAATAATTTTTATAATATTGAATAACTAGTTCTTCATTTATTGTCCGTTTTATATTTTGCATTAAACTCTGTTTTTTATGCAATCCTCTATTAAAAAAATCAATTACTTTTAATTGTGATATAATCATTGAATTTAATGCAGAGTGGTATGCTTTAGACCGATCAGTATATTTTATCAAATAATAGTGTCTTCCAACATATTTTTTTAAATCTGAAGAAGTTATGGCATGCTGTTCTTCAATTTTTGCAACTATATTACCATCACGGGAATCATTTCGCTCACAATTAATTATTAATATAAATGCAAAAATAAAAAGTGTAAAAGATAAATACTTAAAATATTTCATAAACTACCTTTGATAAGTAATTACAGATAATTAGATAAAAATAATTAATTATACAAAAACCCTGGTGTTTTTTCCAGGGCTTTTGTATATAAATTAAATGATAAATTGCAAACTGTTATTTAATCAGAACCATTTTCTTAGATTGGGTATTACCATTGTATTCGAGAGTATAGATGTAAATTCCACTAGAGAGATTAGAAGCATTGAATGTAGCTCTATGAGTTGTATTAGCTTTTTTGAAGCCATCGACTAATGTTGCAACTTTTTGACCGAGTGCATTATATACTTTTAGGGTTATATGTTCTGAAGATGGAACGGTATATTTAATTGTGGTAGTTGGGTTAAAGGGATTTGGATAATTTTGACTGAGTTCGAAGTTCTTAATGGTCTGAGGAGATTCTTTGATAGCTACTGGATCACCACTATTTAAAGCAGCCATAATCTTCGTATATTCTTCTTCTTTATCCCAACTTGCTTTTTCAGCAGGGAACCAATTAAGATCACCAAGTGGAAGTCCATCAATACCACCTTCTAAATATTCAGAATTTGAATATGATAGGTCAACAGGAATCGGAAAGTCCGCATATACAAAGTTTTCACTGGCAGGATTATCAGCTGTACGCCAGACTGCCATTGTATAACTATTAGCAGTATCTGCAGTCTGCTTACACCAAGTTATAAGTTCATCAACCTGAGCATCCATTAAATCCATTGGATCAGTGAATTGTGGAGCGCCAGCTTCAATCCAATCCGATTCTGTGAGTTTAGGATATCTGTCATCATTATCAAACATGTCCTGAGTTCTACTATTCATTTTTATCATCATTGATTGCCAATCTGTCCAGCCATTAATTTCTTCATTATCACAATATTCAATAATTTCATCCAATTTGGGATCATTATATATACCATTGTTTTGGACGAGCACTTTCCTTTCTGCATCCTCGGCAGCTAAACTATCAAATGCATAATCCTCTGGATAATGATTTAAATTAACGAGTCCCATTGGTTGCTCATCAGCATCCCATTCTGTAGATGCAAAATTGGGATGGAGGGCATTGGCATTACTGTTTACAAATAAATTATTAGTTACAACCCAGCTGTCTTGATATCCCAGAGTTTCGAAAATAGGGCCACCAATATTTACAAATGTATTATGATTAAAATAGGCATGATTTATGGGAAAATTTCTGAACTTATACTGCATACCTTGTCCCATTACATGCGTATTATTCTCAACATACATAGTATCTGTGTTGTGGCTAACATTATCATATACACCACCATTACGACGGCAGGGCATACCACTCATATTTACAAAATAGCTGTTTGTAATGTAGAAACTATTACCCGCACTTGTGTTAGATTGGACGAAAACCCATTGTGTATGTTCCATTAAACAATTATCAATTACAACAGAATTATTTGCTGAAGCATCGTAAAGTATAGTCCAACCAATACTATTATCTGTAGCCGCCGCACAAGTCATCAAATTTTTCATTACTAAATCACCACCAAAAGCAATCATATTTCCATTTATTGATTCTTCCCCTTCTGTTGTACCTGCAATTAAAGGGGGATAGGCTTCGCTATCTGATGCGACTAAGGGAGTATCATCTTCACCAACTATACGAATTGTTCGATCCGCAGGGGTATTTAATGTACGAGTAATGAAATAATATCCATTACTATGGAGTTCATAAACTCTACCTGCTGGTGCATTCTCATCTAATTCTATAGCATTTATGATACTATTTGCTTCTTCCATTTCAGCATAATCCTTTATAACTAAAGTATCACCTTTAGTTTCAAGTACATAGTCTTCTAAATTTTGAGCAAAAACAGGCATTGCAATTAATGTTAACATAATTATTGATAAAATAACTTTCTTCATTTGCTCCTCCTTAATTGAATAATTAATTAAATTTCAAAAAAACAATTTTGATTTGTCCTTATTCTCCTATAAGAACGGCTTTACATATCTAAATATTCGCATGTCTGAATACCTCCTTTCTTCTATAATGACAATTAACTTGAGAAAAAATCAAATTTAAAAAAACGATAAAAATAAGAATTAGAATAATTAGGCTAATCTCAGAAAGAATATCTTAATCCAACTTGTAATCTTCTAGGTTCATATCTTATTTGTGTCAAATTATCTTTAATCTTACCACCAGTTTCACGTCTAAATTTTTGATACTCTTCTGTAGGACTATGCATAAAATTCATGCCGCTTAAAGAGAGTGATAACCCTTCTATAGGTAAATCTTGTTGAATAGTGAAATCCCAATTGTAAATATTACCTGTGTATCTGTCTTCTTCAGGTCTTACACCTACTTCGGTTATTACATCTCCTTGCATTCTAAAAGAAAGGCGTCCCGAAAATCCTTTATAATCAGCTCCTAGAGCAATATTAAGTATATGATCTCCTTGATGAACTAGGCGCGCTGTCCGGAGTGTATCCACTTCGTAAATAACTTTTTCTGGCCGTGGTGTATATATAGTTGAATCTTTTGAGTGGATCTGCTTATAATCCATTTCAGACCATATTCTGGTATAGTTAATATCAAATACTAAATAATTAAAAGGTTTGGGTAAATACCAAAAATTAGTCTGCCATTCAAACTCTATACCATGTAAATAAGCAGGTTCTGGATTATTCATATATGTTGTAATAGTTGCACTCGCTTCGGGATAATTATATATGTTTGGTATAGCATCAATTACTGATGTATCTGGGTATGTAACCCCTTCAGGTAATGCCCGATAAAGTCTATCAATCTGGAAAAATTTATTTTTTATCTTTTTATAGAATCCTCCAATTGTAAATAGCCCTATTCTATCATTGTGAAAAGAAAAATAAGCATCAAAATTTTGAGAGATAGCAGGCTCTAATGTCGGATTACCTGCTTGTCCAAGTGAGGTGTTCTCCATAAAAATATTTGGTAATATTGCTTTGTAGTCCGGTCGGGAAATAGTTTTAGTATAAGCAAGTCTTGCATCCAGCCAATCAGTTATATCATATTTTAATTGAAGATTGGGGAACCAAACGGGTACGTCTCTATCAACAGTATTTAATGTATCTACTTCAAAACCAGTTCCATCAATACCATGTGTTTCAAAAATAAAATTAGCCTCGTAATCCATATTCCAATTTTCATATCTAACACCAGTTAATAAAGTTAATTTAGGACCTATATCAAAATTTGCCATTAAATAGGCTGCGGAAACAGTTTCACTACCATTAAAATCATCTTTATTAGAATCAGTCCAATGTTTTCCTGCACCAGACCACGAATTAGGAGCATACCGGAAAAAAGAATCCATATAATCTTCATCTAGAACTACATCCATACCATATTTTCCCTCTAGATATTCACCTCTTTCGTAATTTTCATCTCTAAAATCAGTTAAATGAGCAATATTGAGCTGACTTGTATCTGCCCCCATCCGTTGATATAACTCTATCATCTTTTGATTATTACTGTATGATTGTTCACTGCCTCTTACATGTGTTCTGTATACATCATTTTCTCGTTCATCTATTGATATTCTTCCACCAGCTTTAAATTTTGCATTTATTAAATCAGAAATTTTAAATGGAAATGATAAGTCTAAGTTTGCATCATAATGATGGTGGGTGAAATTTTCATTTTTGGTATCTAGATTTTCCTGTAATGTAGCATCACGCCAATCTTCTTCATTCATCTCTAAGGCATAAATACTATCATGCGTAAGACTAAGTAAATCACCTTCGTTAAAATCTCTAAATGGTATTTCATCAGTCTGAGAATTAAAGAAAGCTAACTCAAATTCAGGATCACCATATCTTAAATCTGTTTCTTTTTCACTATAAGAATGGGCTATACCATATTTAACATTGAGATTACCGATATTATTATTTCCCTGCAAGGCATTAATAATTAATTGTTTCTCATGGATATCACGTTTTAAAGTAAACCATCTCTGGGTTCTAGCTAATTTTAATAGGTCTCTGTGACGTGCGAGAGCATTATCGGTATAAGCTAAAGTATTTTGGAGTTTAATTGAACCATTCGGTAAGTCGTAGTCAAGTAATAAACTTCCCCCATAATTTTCAACAATATTGACTTCGTCTGAATAGTAGAAATCTTGCATTCCGTATGTGGCTTCACCATAGGGATTGCCTGCACCTGGCCCTTTGGGTTCATATGTTGCTTGAGCGAATTCATTTCCTGCGTTGCTGCGGCTATAATTTCCTTGTAAAAATACGCCTAATTTATTATCAAAAAATCTGTTGCTTATACTACCCCATATTTTATTATTTTTGTCAATTGAGGTGTTATCTTGCGTATTATAAATACCTTCAGCTCTCAGCTCGAAGTGTAAACCCTCAGGAGCTTCTCTTAATCTTAAGTTAATTACTCCACCAATTGCACTGGCATCCATGTCCGGTGAAATCGCTTTAGTTACTTCAATACCAGAAAGCATATTAGATGATATAAAACCTAAATTAGTTGAGCGATCTTGCATATCAGTTGAGGGAAGTTGAATTCCATTTACCAACACTAAATTTTGTTTAGCCTGAATTCCACGAATGACTGCCTTATCCCCTTCCATTAATGATACACCTGGTAATCGACTTAATGCAGTAGCAGCATTTTCATCGGGGAGTTCATGAATCTTTGATGAAGATACAATATTTTTAATGACATCTGAAGAAATTTGCTGGTTCATTGCCTCGGTTTGTCCACGCGCCTGAGCTGTGACAACCACATCCTCACCTCGCAGAGATTGATGTCGTAATTGGATATCAACAATTGTAAGTTCACCCGGCTCAACTGTCACCTGTCTTTCGGTTTTTTGATAGCCAATGTATGTTACAATCATCTTATATGTTCCGGTTGGAACACCAGTGATCATATACTCTCCATCAATATTACTGGCGGCACCAATTGGATTGTCTTCTCCAACAACCACATTAGCACCAGGGAGAGGATCACCGGTTTCTGCATCTGTAATTACACCACTAATTTTCCCAGTTTGTGCCGCCAAAGTCATTGACAAAATTAATATTATTACAGCTGGAAATAACTTTTGAAAATTAAAATTCATCTTACTCTCCTCCTTATTTTAACACACTCTAACTTCCATAAATCAGTTCTCCGTACTTATTATTTTCACTATATAAAAATTTATATGATACAATTATAAACAGTAGATCAATTAATTTTAACAACAGTTGCTAAACTTTGTAATTGTTTATTTTCAGTCCTTCTCATCGCTTTCCCCCTATATAAAAGCAGTAAAAACATTTCATAAATCATCTCATAAAGCCAAAATTAATAGCTGCTCGAAAACTAAAAGCCATTAGTTTTAAAAACTCCTCCTCTTTCTATATTGAACTGGTAGGTAACGGTTTAAATGTATATATTAATTTTTGAAATTGCAAATAAATTTTATATTTTTTCTGAATTAAATAACTTTTATGAGAGCTTCAAAAACCAAATAATTACGAATCTTGGTTATAATGAAAGCTTATATGGTTGGTGTAAAATAAACATTGTTTCAGAATAACTACTAACTTTATTTGAAATCGGATGATCATTAAAAATTTGCTTACCATCGTAAAGCAATGAATAAAAGTCACATGAATTCATTCCTGCTATTCAAAATCAATCCGGATTACCTTATCTTCCTTACTCAATGTTACTTTTTTCTCCTGACCGTTTGAGGTGATAATATAATCCCCATAAAAAGCATCAGTGCTATAAATACCATCACTATCGGCAGGACCGGAAGTATCCGTCCACCATTTATTAAAAACAAGTTCTTGATAAGCCTTAACCTGAGGTGTCGGTGACCAGTCTTTGTTCCACATGGCTGTTCTCGGAACCCAATGTGCACCAGCCCAAAAACCCCACATTACAATCGCTTCAACATTAGGATGAGCAAAGAAGATAGGAAAGACACGCCGCAATTCCTCGCCCATTAACGCCTTGGTATCAGCTGTAAAAAGACATTCTGTTATCTTAATAGGCAAACCAAGTTCGGACAGTTCATTCAAAGTCTCTTGTAATTCTCTACTACTAGCTGCAGCTCTACCATATGAATCATTTTCATCGGAAGTAATGAAATGAGCCTGGCAGCCAATGCCATCAATGGGCACTCCGTTGGCTAATAATTGTTCTATTTGTTGGATGTATCTGGATTTATTATAACCGCCGCCTGCCAGAATCCCGTAATCATTTAAGTATAAAGTTATATCCGGATTACCTGCTTTAGCCATATATGCCATTTCATTAATCACACCGTATCCCAGTTTTCTGGTGAAAAAGTTGCCATGGATCATTTCATTGTTGAGATCGAACTCTGAAATACGCCCTTTAAAATGCCTTGTCACGTCTAATGCTCGTTCTTTTACTTCTTTGCGGAGCTGATCATTATCGAGTTTTTTAAGCCATTCTAAATTAAACTCATCTTTAGCCCAGAAGATACAATGTCCCCGCATTGAGATATCCCGCTCCTCACAAAGGTCCCAAATTTGATCAGCAGTATGATAATCAACCGCATCCTGTTTCTTTTCACAGTCATACCATTTAAGAGCATTTTCATGAACAGCATAATTAAAATTTTCAGACAATATCTCCAGATATTTTTCCCTGTCTTTTTTTGACATAGCATCTTGTGTACCCTTGACAACTTGATTGGCAACAGCTGCTCCGAACTTGAATTCATGTTGCAACTGTTTTACACTTACCTCAGTACCGGGTTTAGTCTGAACTTCAATTTTACCTTTCCTGATTTTATCAATCCTGCTATTTATGGCCTCAGGTGTAACTTGCTCTATAACTTTATCCTGACTAAAGCCCAGGGTCACCATGCTCAATATAATAAAAATGAATACACTTTGATTTTTACAGTCCATAATACTCCTCCTAAACACACTTAATTTTAGGTACCGTTACCTACCAGTACCATTTTAAACTATTCCAAGTTAGGTTGCTAAGGTTAAAATTGCAAGATAATTTATATTTAGTGTAATTTCTAGATTAAGGGGGCTACAATTTAATAAATTATTATTTCAGAAAACCCATTGGATATAATGAGGACTCTCTCTAATAATTGTATTGACTATTATTTTTATTTAGCATTCAAATCAACTAAATTTAAAACGTTCTCGTGAACTATTCCCAAAGAGGAGCAAAAGATGAAGAAAGTTAATATTATTTTATTAGTGGCTTTGGCAGTTAATATTTTATTATCGGCAAATGTAAATGCAGATCAAAAAGGAAACGAGATGGTAAAAGAACTAGGTCAAATCGTGATTCAACTAAACGCAGAAGCAGCACCAAAAACCGTGGAAAATTTTCTTAACTATTGTGAGAGCGGCTTTTACGAGGGTACAATTTTCCATAGAGTCATACCAAACTTTATGATCCAGGGGGGCGGATTAACCCCGGACATGAATAGAAAACAGCCCAACGCGCCAATTCAAAATGAGGCTGACAATGGTTTAAAGAATAAACGGGGTACAATTGCAATGGCGCGCACAAGAGACCCTCATTCGGCAACCTCTCAATTTTTCATTAATACAGAAGATAATAGACAACTCAATTTTAAAGCCAAAAACAGCCGGGGCTGGGGATATTGTGTTTTCGGCAAAGTTAGTGCCGGCATGGAGATAGTTGACAAAATTGAAAAGGTGAAGACTCATTCGGAAGCCGGCAGACAGAATGTACCTGTAACGGATATTATAATTGATAAAGTTAAGACTTTAGAAGACAATCAGGTCTCTATGAAAATTATACAAAAGCAATCTGATGAGGAATAGCCCCTCCGGAAAGAGATCTGCTCCAATTGTCAATCATTATCAACAAAATGGGAGTATCTCAATGAATATGAATTTCAATCTTTCTGAAATGGAAGGTGAAAATAAAGCTGAAGAACTATCAAATGAAGAAATATATGATGTTCTAATTCTGGGCGCGGGTCCAGCCGGAATGACTGCTGCTGTCTATTGTATGCGCAAAGGTGTCAATACCGGCCTTCTCACTGATAATGTAGGCGGACAAGTAGCAAAAACATCATCTGTAGAAAATTATATGGGTTATCGTTATATAGAGGGCTCTGACCTAGTCCAAAAATTTCAAGACCAGGTCAAACAATTTCCTATCGGTTACAAAGAAGGCGCTCGCGCTATCGAAATTCAGCAGGGGAATATCAAAAAAGTGATCACTGGCGATGGCAATGTATATCAAGGAAAATCACTGGTGCTTGCTACCGGGAAGTCTCCCCGCTGGTTAAATGTCCCGGGTGAAGATAAATATATGGGACGTGGAATCGCTGTCTGTGCAATCTGCGATGCTCCTTTATATAAAGACAAAGATGTAATTGTAGTTGGAGGCGGTAATTCTGGTGCAGAAGCAACTATCGATCTTGCCAAAGTTGCCAATCACATTACAATTATTCAGGATAAAGACCGGTTAACCGCTGATCGAATTTTACTTGATAAGCTGAATCAATTTGACAATTTTGACACTCTCTTAGAACACAAAGTTACCCGTATTTTTGGCACTGAAAATTTGGAAGGTGTGGAAGTCAAAAATATCAAAACCGGAGAAAAGAACAAATTGGATGTCCAAGGTGTTTTTGTCGAAATTGGCTGGGTGCCAAATTCAGAATTTATTAAAGATACTCTGAGTTTAAATAGATGGAATGAAATCAATATTGATTGTGCCTGCCGCACCAGTGAACAAGGAATTTTTGCAGCCGGAGATGTAAGTTCGGTTCCTTATAAACAAATTATTGCTGCCGCCGGTGATGGGGCTAAAGCTGCTCTTTCAGCCTGTGAATATGTAATGAAAAAATAAAAAAAGGTAAAAACCTTGCAGGTCTTTGAGACCTGCAAGGTTTAGTCTATATTTTATTTAACTTTAAATTGAGCGCGGACTGTGACCTTGATAGTTTTATTACGGCTGGAAGTGTTATGAATTCCATACCCGGCAACTCTCGTTGAATATCTTTCTGTTATCTGAAACACGCCGGATTTGGCTGAAATCATCTTTTTAATTTTGAGGTCTGTAGATTCAATAATCCGATTAGCTCTTGCTCTAGCATTTTGAGCTGCCAGTCCC
>JAIPHI010000164.1 GCA_021735285.1 Fidelibacterota bacterium
GGGAGGTAATATGACTTTTAAAACTAAATTGACGAATAGAATCCTCAAGTCAATTTTTATAGTAAGCCTTCTAATATTTATGATACAAATTTTATTTTCTAAACAAGAATCTACAACGAGAATCAACCAAAATATTCCTGAAGGAGCCAATAAAATTATATTTAAACAAAAATTATTACCACCTTCCGGAATCTATCTTGATGTCCTTCATCATTTAGAGAAAAAAGGCTTTCGCATTCTAGCGCTTGATGATGTAGTTGAAGCGCAATTCATAGCAAGAGCTGGAAACAGGAACCAGATATTGTTGAGTGCAAAGAAGCAACTTAAGGATTCACTAGCCCTACGAATGACTTTTCTTATTAAACCAGGGAATGAATTAAATAGTGGAAAATTAGTCACTTCCTCAATTTATTCCCGGGATGCCCAGTTACCCTTGCATAAGTGGCAGAGAGCCAGGTGGACAACTCCAGAGGCCAGTAAGGCATTTTATGAGACTATCGAAATAATGAAAGAGGCAGATTACGAAATTGAAAAATTTGAAGAAGATAATGGTGGATTTAATCTGGAGGATAATTTACATCTGTAATTGTAGCAAAATTGTGGAAGAGTACGATGTAAGGCCGGTTTTAATGCTGGTGTAATATTATTTGTAGATCAGAACTGCTAATTCATATGATCAAATTACTTATCAATCAAATAATCCCTCGAGGCTCTGCCTCGAGGGAATTTATTAATTTGTTGATGAACTCCAGTTAATACTTTCTATACTTTTATTCTGGCTAGTACTATCAGTGTCGTCTGCGTTTCCTGCATTAATTATATCTTGTGCATCTTTTAAATAATTTGAGTTATGGATTGATTGGGCGCTGCCATGGATTTTGATATCTATATTATCAGATGCAGATACTATTATACCTCCATGAACGGCACAGCTGCCCCCTAATCGAAAATCAAAATCATTCCCTTGTCCCTGACCTTGACCCTGTCCATGACCCTGACCTTTATTATTTCCTCCATTACTATCACCA
Organism: Fidelibacterota bacterium; assembly: GCA_021735285.1. GTDB lineage: Bacteria > Fidelibacterota > UBA2242 > UBA2242 > JAFGTP01 > JAIPHI01. The sequence goes on from JAIPHI010000164.1 coordinate 1,029, forward strand.
TTTTCCGGAATTACTGATAATATTAATCCATTCCAGCTTAGGCTGCCAGTAATATCAATTGAACCATTTACTGCCAGGATTCCATAGCCTGTTACAGACCCACTTACTTTAAGGTCATTTGCAGCATAAACAACTACAGGATTGAGTTGACTGCCATAGGTGGAATTGCCATTAATTTTAGCGACCGTAGCATCTGCATCGTTACTTACCTGGGCTAGTAAACTACTTAAAGCCTGGTAAGAATATGCATCATTTACACCGACTTGCCCCCCTTTTCCATCAATAACTACTGCTCCTTGTACTGCATCCAGCTCATTTTCAGCTTGTTCCTTGGCTGATTCAGTCGGAACAGAAAGGCCAGGGACTCCCTCAGTATTGGGAATTCCCATATCCCAGCCACTGATAAAGGCACTGCCGGTTATGTTATCAAGGCTTATACCCCCGGAAGCAACAAATGTTAATGGACTGACTTTACCAATATTAATAGTTTGTCCGGTTCCTACTACCATAGCTTTGACAATTACATTGTATCCATAAGTCGAGTCTCTTCCAATAATCTCAAGTGAATCTTTACTGCCAGTTAATAAAGGATTGATAGTTCCGGTTGTTTTTTTATTGGTAGAGCTAAAATCTATTGTAGTATCTGTCACGCCGGTATTAAGATATTTTTGGATTAAATATTCGACAGCTTCTTCGGCCGAATAATGAGATTCGATCATTTTGGCATTATCAGCTACAATATCAGAGCTGCGTTGATTTGATTTATTAATTCCAAGGAAAGTAAAAGCTGCAATCATAAGAAAGGCAAGGACCAATATGATACTCATTCTTCCCAAATATAGCTACTCCTTCTATTCAATAATCATGCTTCTAATATATTAATTAATCTTTTCATTAACAAATAATATGCTTTTCGTTAAATAAGTAAGATACAACTTCGTTATTTTAATAAAAATAATCTGATCCTCATCTAATATCATTAATATTATCGGTTATTTAAAGCATTCTTTTAAAGATTTAATTCGAATTTAAAATATTTATTAATTTTATTCTGAAGCAAAGAAAATGAAATGCCCAATTTATTCGCTGCTTCTTTATACTGATAAGCTGTCTCTTCCAGTGCGTTCTTAATCAATCTTCTCTCATAACTTTGTACATCTTCTTGCAGCTTGTTGCCTGTCATAGAGTTAAAAACGATATCATCTGAGATGATAAGTTCTGTTTGGGATAAAGTGACTGCTCTTTCTATTATATTTTCCAATTCAGCAAGATTGCCCGGAAATGAATAACGGATCAACTTATCAAGTGCTGTAGAACTAATGATTTTCCTTTTTTTACTTAATATAGAACAATATTTTTTAATAAAATGGTTTACATATTCCGGAATATCGGGTTTCCTCGCTCTTAAAGGTGGAATCCGAAGAGTAATGGTATTGATCTGGTAAATGAGATTTGCCAGAGATTTATCATTTTTAAGTATCTTATCCAGGTTTTTGTTAATGCTACTAATGATCCTTGGGTTAGTATTATATTCTTGCGTAAGATTAGAATTAATAAGTCCCTGGCTGGATAATTGTTCATAAAAATGATGCAAAGTTTTTGCAGGCAGCTTGTCTATATTGTCAAAATAGATGGTTCCATATTGATCACATTCGGGATTAAAATTTGTTGCGCGTTGATTGGAATTTAAATGTTTATAAAGGAAAGTTGGTTGGTTCTGTAAAATGTTTTGGTAATTTGTACAGTCAATAGATAAAAATGATTTATCTTTCTTAGCTGAGAGAAGGTGAATAGTACGAGCTAATAATTCCTTTCTTGTCCCTTTTTCACCCTGTAGTAAGATTGGATAATTTGATTCACTATTTCTTTTTATAGAATCGATGAATTTTTGCATTGCGGGACTTTTATGAACTATCTTAATATTTGGATTAGCTTTCCGGAGTTTACTATGGAAAGAAATATTCTTTTCAACTACTCTTTGCTGGTTACTTAATTTTTCTATTTTATTTTTTATTTCTTCCGTATCAATAGGATGAGATATATAGTCAGAAGCACCAGCTTTCATTACCCGCACAGAATCCTCAATATTGGGATGATTGGAAATAAAAATAGTGTAAGTTTGGGGATTAATATCTCTTATTCTTGTTAACATCTTTCTAGTTTTATTTTGATTTTTATTAGTATCTATAATAACAAAGTCCATTTTCTTTGATTTTACTAGTTGTATAAATTGGTCAGAATCATTAAATATTTCGATTCTAAAATCATGATTTTGCAAACTTTTTTGCCATTTAGAAAATTTTGTCGAATTATCAGTAAAAATGTATATATTAATCTTGTTCACTTATCAATTCCTGAAAATTATTTTAACAAGTACAATTTGTACGGAGCAACTTGCATGCCTAATGTCACTTATTTGAAACTTATATAAAAATGAATAATAGTAATTTGTAAAGAGTTTTTGGCTGATGTAGCATAACTATCCTTAGTTGTGGGTTTTCCTGAAGCCTTTAATAGGCTGAAGGGAAAAACAGATTTAACTAGTATTTGTAATAAATTATATATATCATTTTATAAGACAACTTATTTGAAAATCGCTATAGTTTTAATTAAAATCGAAGTGTCGATCATCTAGTGAAAACAGAATAGAATTGAATTATAAATAATTTTCTAGAGATATTTATGCTAAATACAATATTAAGAGCTAGTCAAATAATTATAATTCGTAGATAGTTGCGATTTAATAGGTTTTCTAAGCGCAAAAATTCACTTCCGTTGTATTGAATTAAAATAATCAAAGCATAAAAAGCGAAAAAACAGTTGTATTGAAAGATTAATAATGTTAATTTAATTATATTGGGACTTAAAGGAGGGACTAAATTTATCAGTATGGTATAAATCTTGTAGTGAATAATATTTACAGTTGGGAATAAATTCCAACCGTTATTTTATAATTATTTTAATAAAAAGGAGAAGTCATGGGTCAACAACAATTACTTTTAATTGCATTGAGTGTGCTGATTGTTGGTGCTGCTGTAGCAGTTGGGGTGAATATGTTTAATCAGGGTGCGGAAGAAGCTGAACTTGACAAATTTTATCAGCATGCATCATTTTTAGCTACAAATGCCACCGCTGCATACAAGAAGCCTACAACAATGGGTGGCTTAGGAAATGATTTTAGTACAGTACCAACAGGTGATGTCGAACAGGCATGTAGTGCATTAGGTATTAAGGATAGTACGGGGCAATCGAATGTTTATGTATCAAATGTAGAAGCAGGTGATACAGATAATGAAATTAAAATCACTCTTAGTGATACTTTGGAACAATATACTGGTACATTTATTGTAGATGGCGAAACTGGTGATATCTCATGGGATACTAGAGTCTCTGAGCAGTAATTTATTTTATATTAATATAAGAATTGACAACCTATGCCAGACTTCAGATATACAGCAATAACTTCTGAAGGAAGAAAAGTCCAGGGCTTTATTAATGCCAAAAGCAAGCAACAGGCAAATAAAGCCCTGAATGTTATTTCTTCCCGGAAAAACATTTCTGTGCGGAATCTTGAAAAGCAGAAAAAATATATCTATAAAGCTAAAAACAAGTATGGTGAGTCTGTTAAAGGTGAATTAAAAGCTTATAGCAAGGATGAGCTGCAAGAAGCTCTTGAAAACCTGGACTACACAGATATCAAAATCGAGAAAAAAATTCTGGGCTCTTTATTCAATAAAATTTCTAATTCGGAGATAACCCGCTTTTTGGGCATGTGTAGTGATCTTTTAAAAGAGAATCTAGCCTTTGAAGAAATATTGAATTTGATCGCTTCGGATACTGATAATCTTAGAATGAAGGGCATTATTCGAGAGATTATAAGAGACCTAAAAGAGGGCAAAGAAGGTAAGGAGGTCTTTGGAAAACATAAGGATGTATTTGGCGATTTTCCAGCCTATATGATGGGGATTGCAGTTGAAAGCGGTAATATGAAAGAAATTTTTAAAAATACTGCTACGTTTTTGGAAAGAGATCAGGAATTTAAAAAGAAGATCAGACAGGCTTTGATTATGCCGATCTTTACTATTTTGATAATTAATGTGGCAATAATTTATTATGTACTGAAAATTTTTCCGGCTACCGCCCAATTATTCATCAAGATGAATAAAGAAGTACCTGAAATGACAGCTGCTACTCTTTCAGTACGGGATTTTTTAGTGAATAACTGGATACTGCTACTTATAGCTATATTGGTACCAATTTTTGGTATTTTATTATGGGGCCGGACGGAAAAGGGGAAATACTATATTGATAAATTCAAATTAAAAATTCCGGTAATTGGTAAAATCATGCATAAGAACAGCATTGAAGTTTTTGCCCGGGTTTTTCATTCTCTATATAGTGGCTCGGGTGCTAATATTGAAGCCATAAAAATAGCATCGGAAGCCTGCCGCAATTATTATATTGAACGGCAGATAAAAGATGTTGCGATTCCATTGATGTTAAAAGAAGGTAAAGGATTGGTTGAATCTTTTGGATCTTCCGGAGTTTTTACAAGGGCTGCATTGTCAAGATTCCGAGCTGGTGAACAATCGGGTTCATTACGTATGAATGCCAAACAACTGGCCAATTTTTATGCTACTGAAGTTACTTATAGTATGGATAGATTTGTCAATGTTATACAAATTTCTGTTTCTCTGGTGATTACTGTGGCAATGCTATTTTTGACTTTGGTTTCAAGCGAGACTGTGATGATCCAGTAAAATTAAATAAGGGTTGAAATAAGAAGGCGAGGACA
>JAIPHI010000165.1 GCA_021735285.1 Fidelibacterota bacterium
ATTCTTGCTTGTCAAATGACATGTAAATCTCCTTTTTGTTAGTATCTACTTAAATAATTATAAAGAAGGTTTACACACTTTATTTCACAAACCCTTTTATTTTGGATTGTATAATAACCCAATCTAGTATTTTAAAAATAATCAGATCTAATAGGAAAATCCCTATTACATCAATATTATCACTTAGTATCTGAATCGAATCAAAAGAAAAATATATAGAATGTACTATCGAAAGGGTAATAGAATATAATTTACCAAAAAATGCAAAATTTATATTACCATTATATAATAGTAGCCCTATAAGAATAATCACAGGAATTAAAATCATTCCTATGCTAATTATTTCAATAAATGAGGACTTATTTTCAGTATATAAATCAGGTAAATTGGTTGTAACTCGTTTTGTAAAATTATCATCTGGTTCATATGTTTTAACTTTATTGAGATATGAAAAAACTATTTGACATTGTTGGACTTCAGTATGACATTTTTCACATTGACTCAGATGTTCTTCAACACTTATAATTTTTTGTTCACTAATATCTCCATTGATATAAGCATCGATTTCTTCAATGGATAAATGCTTTATAGCCATAGGTCTTCCTCTTTATACTTTTCTAATATTTTCTTTTTTAACTTCTTCCTAGATCTGAATAAAATTACTTTTACATTTGATAAAGACAAACCCAGTATTTTTGATATTTCTTTGTAACTCAAACCATCCATATAGAATAGGAGGGTAACTGTACGATATTTTTGGGGTAACTTTTGCAGAGTCTCTTTCATTATTTCGGAAATTTTTCTGGTATTGGAATCAGTATCGGACTTATATCCACCATATTCAATTTCCTTCAGATCTATATTATCATTGACTGTTATTCTTTTCTTTTTACAATAATTAATACAGGTATTGTATGATATTCTTCCAATCCAGGTCGATAGTTTACTTTTGAAATTAAATGAAGAAAGATTTACATACACTTTTAAAAATATTTCCTGACATAGATCTTCCCCATCTTTACGATTATTCACATAGCTATATACTATATGAGCAACAAGACGCTTATAATTATCAACAAGCTCACTGAAGCTATTTTTATCACCATTTATTATCTTGTCTATCAGAATTTTATCATTTTTCATACGACTCCTCATTATATAAGACAAGACTTTGTAAAAAATGTTACGAATAATACAAAAATTTATGAAAAATGTTGCGAAAGTCTGTAACAAATACTGAAACTTATTGTCTATTTCTATGAGCGTTGCTTTTTTCTGGAAGAAAGTATAAATAATTTTATGAGAAATTAAAAAATATTAAAAAAGGAGAAAAAAATGAATAGTGATTTAGGAACTATTGCCATTGTACTGATAATATTTGGTTCAATAGTTATTACAATAAGGCTTTTGCTTCAAGGAAGACTCTGGAAAAAACTTATCGAGAATAATATGGTGAATGAGAATATGGATCTTCCGAACCTGGAGTCATTTGATAATTATAAACTTTCGTGGTTAAAATGGGGTATAGTTATTATTGCTTTTAGTCTATCTCTTATTATAATCAATGTTATCCCCGCAGAGTTGTCAGATGTATTAAAAATAGGTATTTCCGGTATTTTTATCGGGATTGCCTTTATTATATCCTATTTTATTTCTGTTAATAGTAACACATAAAGATATAAGCCAGATTAAAAGTAGCATATAAAATTATTTTATTAGGATCCAATGTAAAAATCGTATTTATCTGAAGATTTGCCATAACTATCGAATAGACAGGGCCCTGCATAGCAAAATTATTGAGAGCTATATTCAATATAAAATATTAAATTAATTAATTCAGGAGCAATAAAGATGTGTAATAATAGTCGATTACTAATATTTATAATTATCTTCCTAATTAGCACAATATCATCAACTTGCAGTACTAAAAGTAATTCTGCAATAAAGAGAGAAGTAGAACAATATTTAAGTTCTTATACAAATATGGATCTATTTAGTGGATCTGTTCTCGTTGCCCGGGATGGAGAAATAATAATCAATAAAGGCTATGGAATGTCAAATTATGAATATGATATTCCAAATGGTTCCCATACTAAATTCAGAATTGCCTCCATTACAAAAACCTTCACTGCAATGGCAATCATGATGCTTGAAAAACAGAACAGACTCAGTACAAATGATTATTTAAGTGAATATCTTCCTGATTATCCTAATGGTGATATAATCAAAATAATGCACCTACTCACCCATTCATCCGGAATTCCTGATCATACGAAATTATCGAGTTTTTACCGAGAAAGAAGAGTTTATCAAACAGATATTATTAATATAATTAATGAATTTAAAGATATGCCATTAGAATTTTCTCCTGGTAAAAAATTCAGCTATAGCAATTCAGGATATATTTTATTGGGATATATTATAGAAAAGGTTACTGGCGAAAGTTATGAAGATTATCTCGTGCAAAATATATTAAAGCCTTTAAAAATGGATAATACTGGTTTTGAATATAAAGGTGAAATTATTGATTCACTCGCTTATGGTTATGAATTAAATAATAACAAACTTGTCAAAGCAGATTATCGAATTATGTCCAATGCCCATGCATCAGGTGCATTATACTCGACAATAGAAGATCTTTATCTCTGGGATCGTGTCTTATATAGTGAAAATTTAATTGCAAAATCAGCATTGGATAGAATGTTCACTCCTTATAACGATAATTATGGAATTGGTTGGGGAATTGTAGATCTATTTAATCGTAAAATGGTAGGACATAATGGAGAGATAGAAGGATTTAGAACAAATATCTCACGGTTTATCAATGATAATGTTTGTATAATTATTCTAAGTAATAATGGTGCAACTTCAATTGGTAAAATAAGCATAGATTTAGCAGCAATTGTCTTTGATGAGGAATATCCTATTCCAGGACAAAAACAAATAGTAAAAATAGCCCCAAATATTTTAGATGATTATGTTGGCAAATATGAACTCAAACCACATTTCTTTCTTACAATAACCAGTAATGAAAACCGGTTATATTGTCAGCCTACTGGACAAGATAAACTTGAGATCCATCCCGAATCTGAAACAGACTTCTTCCTAACTGAAGCAGATGTTCGTATATCATTTATTCGAGATAAAAACGATAGAGTTGTAAAATTACTTTTTAAACAAGGTGAAAATGAAATATATGCAAAGAAAATTTTTAAATAAGAATTGTTTATTAAGATACCAAGTAAAAGAGCGAAGGAGCCAAAAATATTTATCTCACTATTTCAAATTTTATAAAAGGGCTAGAAATAAATTATACTTAACAGGGTCATAGTGTTTGTTTACTTCACTCAAATAATAAAAAAATATAAATTTATACGGAAATATTACTATTAATGTAAGTATATATGCTAATTTCCGAGTCTTATAGTTACATGATTAGTAAAACCTACTGCTTCCAGTTTTCTATTTTTAATCCAGGACTCTATCCATCAAATCTTCTTCGGTTTCTTTGCCGGTTTGGAATTAAATTTTCAGTCAAATCTTTTAAAACGGTATCATCAATATTTTTCCAGGCACCTGCATAGGATAAATTTTGAGACTTTTTGTGAGGGCGTTTATCAATATGAGATAGGAACTCTTCTATTTCATTTAATTTATCAGAATGGATCTGATAAATTTTTCTTAATATTCGTTGTCTTTTTTGTGTATCGGTAGCCATTTCTATAATAGCCTCTCTATATTTTGGAAGACTTATATCACACCAATCTTTTTCATCTCCCAAAAACATTTTTCGGTAGCATCGATATCCACAGAGGCATCGTGGGCTTCTTTGAATTTTTTATCGAATAATTTGGTATGTAGTTCTGTTAAATTGGGCCATTTATAGCCATATTTGCCGGGAAGTTTACAGTAATTTGTAGCTGATTTCATTGTGCAAATTTTCTTTTTACGTGGCAAAGAATTATTGAAATCCTTTCTTAATAATTCAGCACCGATGATTTTCAGATCAAAACTAATATTATGAGCCACCAGGTAATCGGTTTTTGTAACAAGGGCATTGAATTCTCTTAATACGGTCTCAAGGTCTGCGCCTTTCCTATTTGCCTTGTCAGTGGTAATTCCGTGTACTTTTGTTGCGTCCTTTGGAATTTTAAAGCCTTCAGGTTTGATGATATAGTCCTGCTGTTCGATCCTGTTGCCCTTTTTATCACCCAAGACCCAGGCGATTTGGACCATTCGAGGCCAGTTATCAAGGTCTGTTACAGGAGCCTTCCAATTTTTTGGGAAACCGGTTGTTTCTGTATCAAAAAATAAATACATAGATATTCCTTTTATTTTATGGGCCGTAATGTTTGCATCTCATTATAATACTAAATTATTATCTAATTATCAACTCAAATAAAATTGAAAGAATTAAATGATAGGAAACCGGAAACAGGAGACGGGAAACCGGATTTGGTGGATTTATATTTTTTTCTGGCCTGATAATAATTTCCGTTAAGAAAATTTAACTGTGGAACGTTAAGAAGCCATTTATTGTTTATTCGAAAATTTGATATACAGAAGGTAAATTTTTCAAATCCTATCTATAATTAAATAAGCGAAGCAAATAATAAAATAAGTTTAAATGGCTATAGCGGAGCAGTTCAATTTTTAGGAAATTATTATCCAGCCTTTGGTAAATTGAAAATCGGGAGCCCTTTAAAAAGAGGTTAAACCCTCTTAATATTAAGTGTAACCTATAAATTAAAAAAAGGAGGCTCCCGATGAATATAATTGGAATTGATGTTCACAAAGAAAAATGTGAGATATCAAGAATCAACAGAGAAGGACGTGAGGTCGATCATGTAATATTAGATACTTCTCTTCATAAATTAATTTACTATGTCAATCAGGTAAAGTCAAAAACTAAAAATAAAGTTCATGTAGTTTTTGAAGAAGGTGAGTTAGCAGGATGGTTATACAGAGGCCTAAAACCTCATGTTGAAAAAGTAGTATCTTCTGACCCCAAAAAAAATGATCTGATTTATAATTATGGTGACAAAACAGATGTAATAGACCCTTTAAAACTGGCTCAACTTTACAGAGGAGATTTTATCAATCCAGTTTACCATACAGATGATAAAGAAAGAGCAAAATTTAAAGATATGGTTTACACTTATCATAAAATTACTAAGGATGTTGCCCGGAATAAGAATAGGTTGAAAAGTTTGTATAGAAGGAACGGAATAATGGTCAAAGGTGATAAAATATATAATTCTAAAAACAGAGCAGAATATTTAACAAAAATTGATAACAAAGAATGTGCAAAGCTACATTTTGAAATGCTGAAATATGTTTCGGATAAAAAGGATAGATTAAAAAATAGAATTAAAAAGAAAAGCAAAAAGTATTCTGTAATTAAGAGACTTAAGACAATACCTGGATTTGGAGATATTACAGCAAGCACTATATTTATAATTATAGACAATCCTTATAGATTTAGCAAAAAATCCAAACTTTGGACCTATGCCAATATTGGTAGAAGACGAGCACAATCAGGTGATAAAGAGAAAAATAAAAAACAAAATACGGGTAATAGATTATTAAAAAGAATGATAGGGAATGTATTCGCAAGTGCAATGAAAGGGGATAATAAATTTTCCAGGAAATACATGGAATTATTAAGTGTAAAAGGTAAGGATACAAGAATAGCAAGAAGGGTAGTATATAGAAAGATACTAACTACTGCTTGGTCAATATGGAAAAATGGTAGTAAATATAACGATGATTATTAAGGTATTTTTGCCGGCTTCCATTTGAGCCTAACCTCAGG
>JAIPHI010000166.1 GCA_021735285.1 Fidelibacterota bacterium
TGGTAAAGCAGCTATCTATAAATAAAATATATATTTATTATGAGTAGCGAATATTAACGGCTTTAACTAATATTTCGCAGTAGGTTTAAATTATTAATAAATATCAGGATTTATTCTATAGAATATAACCGAATATTATTCATTCTTTTAATTAATATAATTGTACTGATGGTACAATATTAAAGGTAAGGTCTCTGTATTGAAAATCAGTATAGTATTTTTACGCCCATCAGAAAATTTACGTTAAGAAAATTTAATTGTGGAGCGTTAAGAAACCATTTATTGTTTATTCGAAAAATTATTGGGTCCGGGGTATATATAAAGGTCCTATTTTCAATTAGCATTCCAAAGTATAATTCTAACTTATCGAGATTACTTGCTCTTTAGGTTCGCTCAAGAATGATATTTTTAAGATTGAAGATATCTCTCTGAAAAATTTCGGGTCTGCAATATTACCAGTTTATTATGATTTTCCATGTTAATGATATTACAATTGTTTTTATTATTTTTAAAATGGTTCAAGCAGTAATTCTCGAGAAGCTAATAACTTCGAAATATTAGTAATTGTATAATGGATCGAATAGAAGCGAATGGGTTGTTAAATCTTATTCAAGCTGTTAAATTAGTGAGTCTTAATCGGAAAGGCGAGAATGCATAAAGGTATTATTTTTGACATAAAAAAATTTGCTATCCATGATGGACCAGGCATCCGAACCACTATTTTTCTTAAAGGATGCCCCTTAGATTGCTGGTGGTGTCATAATCCGGAAAGTAAAAATCCTGAAATAGAGTATATCAAGAATGATAATTCCCAGCCAACTAAAATTGGCAGAAAAGTAACAGTTAACAAAATATTTAAAGAAGTTTTGAAAGATAATATCTTCTATGAGGAATCAAAAGGAGGTGTAACATTATCCGGAGGAGAACCTTTAATGCAACCGGAATTTTGTTCTTCTCTCTTGCAAGCATTAAAAAAACATGGTATTCACACTACAATCGATACTTGCGGCTATGCTTCTTTAGAATCCTTTAATAAAATAGTGCCCTATACCGATCTATTCCTCTATGATCTAAAAAGCTTGGATAAGCAAATCTATAAAAAATATATTGGAGGAGAACTAGTTTTAATTCAAAAAAATCTTGATTTCTTATTACAAAATAATTGTAATCTTGAAATTCGAATCCCTCTAATTCCCGGAATCACTGACAGTGAAAAAAATCTAATTGCTATCCGCAACTATTTGATCGGCAAGAATATCGCTCAAGCCACAGTCTTACCCTATAACCATTTTGTTAATGACAAATTAGAACGTTTTCAATATGAGAACAAAATTGATGCTCTGAATAAACAAGATAAGGCAGAATTAAATAGGCTCCAGGAATTAATCAACACAGCTGATTTCGAATTACTAATTAACCGGTAATCTGCAATTAATAGAGAAATATTGATAAATGATATTAAATAAGTTCTATAAACTCAACAAATACCTGAACCTGTGGTGAGAATATTATAGATTTTATATAATCTAAAGTATATCAGTAAGTTATGAGCATATTACATTAATAAAGAACCCCTCTTTAACAATCGGAGTCATACAAAATTGTTCTTCGGGAGCCACTCATTATAAAAAATATATTTTCATGAATATAAGGAGGAATATGAATCGCAGGAATTTTCTCATCAAAGCTATTGCTGGAGGGAGTGTTTTGCCTTTTGCCGCTTCAAATGCAAATTGCAATTCCGAACAAGAAAAAAACATCTCTAAGGGCCTACACGCCATACGGGAGAGAGTAAAATTAGCAATGTTGACAATGCAGAGGGCCAGTTGGGAACAGGGGGTTGCAGCCCAGGCTTTTCTTGAATCCGGTCAGGAAAAGGAGATGATCTTAATGGCCAGGGAAGCCGTGTTAAGACAGAATGAAGCCGGTAGATTAGCAGTTCTTTATCATGATTGGGGGAGTACCGATCCAGCTGCTTCCGGCGAAGCAGTTTTAAAAGCGGCTAAAATTCTAGATAGCCAACATCTAAAGAAAGCCGCCGATAAAATGCTCAATTACTTGCTAAACAATGCCCCTAGAACTAAGGACGGAATTCTCTTTCATCCCTTAGAAAAACCCGAGATCTGGGTAGATTCCTTATATATGGCACCACCTTTTTTAGCAGCTGCCGGGCGCCCACAAGAAGCAATTAAGCAAATCAAAGGCATTAGAAAATATCTATGGAATAAGGAGGCCCAACTCTTTTCTCATCAATGGAATGTAAAAAATCAGGAATTTACTCGCAAAGATTTCTGGGGTGTTGGTAATGGATGGGCTGCTACCGGAATTACCCGGGTGATTGACCTACTACCAGAGACTATGGACGATGAGAAACAAGAATTGATCGAATATACAAGACAGGTTCTTGAGGGTTGTTTCCAATATATAAGGGAAGATTACTTTTTCCATAATGTTCTGGATGACCAATCAACATTTGTAGAAACAAATTTATCTCAAATGCTATCCTATACTATTTTCAGAGGTATTAAGAGTGGTTGGCTGGAAAAAGAATATCTCGAGGTTGCAAATGCTATGCGTAAAGCGGTTCATACCAAAGTTGATAGATTTGGGTATGTACAAGACGTTTGTGGTGCACCTTTTTTTGACGGTCCCGGAAGAGCCACTGAAGGTCAGGCTTTTTTTCTGCTCATGGAGGCGGCTTATGATGATTTGACTTAATCCACATCTACTCACCTCCATTATTAAGATACTAAATTGTATTTACAAAATAACAGCTTTAAGAGGGGCCGGTCAAACAATCCCAAAGATCACATTTTTAAGCCACAGCTTTTAAACCTTATTTAATATAAAAATTCTTGAGTAAATAAAAATAGTATAATATATTTAGTCCATGATTGAATTTGATATAATTTCTACAACAGATATATTATTGCCAATTTTAACCATTTCCCTCCCGCTATTTCTTTATGCTGAGATTCATTATAGGCCTCGTTTTCTCCGCGGTTTTTTATACCGCAAACAACCGGAAATTATCTTCGATATACCACAGCGGATTGAAACAGATGAGCTGCCTGTTGCGCTTATTATAAAGGACTCTCATAAATTTCCCATAGAATTGCAATCCCTATCTATTGATTTAATTATAGATGGTAAAAGAAAAAATAGGCATAGGTATTATGAAAATAAATATATTGACTCCAATTTTTTTTCAAAAATCTTTCCCCTAAAAGTAAAACAATACCAGGGCCAATATGTAAAGCTCGAAGCCTCTCTAAAATACAAAACAGAGAAAAAAGAATATCAAATTACTAATAATAATTATCCTTTACTAAAAAATAGAAATTTATCCGTCTATATTGACCCTGACAAAAGACCTCAACCATCGAACTGGAAATGGGGCGATATGCACTGTCATAGCCATTATACCGAAGACCAGGTTGAATTTGGTTTACCTCTCCATCTCATCCCTGAAATTAGTCGAACAATGGGGCTCTCATTCGTAGCAGTCACGGATCATTCTTATGATTTAAATAATGGTGAGGATTCCTGGATTGGTACTGATGTAAATCTGACCAAATGGTACAATATGCAAAAGGCAACCAGGGAACTTAATTCTAAATATAAAAATTTTGTGCTCTTGCCTGGCGAAGAGGTTTCCACTGATAATGGACTGGGGAAAACAGTTCATATGCTGGTGATAAACAATAATGAATATATTCCTGGTTCCGGTGACAGCTTTGAAGATGGTATTAGGCAAAAATCTGAATTACAGTTTAACGATATTTTAGATAATATCCCAAACAAAGCACTTGCCTTAGCAGCCCATCCCTTTGAAACGCCTTCTCGAATCCAAAGTTTTTTCCTTAAAAGAGGCGAATGGAATATTGAGAATCACCATCCCAATTTAGCCGGTTACCAGATTTTGAATGGTAAAAAATTGAATGCTTTTAAGAGGGGAAAGAAAAAATGGATTGCACAGCTATTAAAGGGAAAACATAAATATATTTATGCTGGTAACGACTCTCATGGTTTCCTCAATAGATTTATCAGTATTCAGGCCCCTCTCATTTCCCTTAACAATTCAGATGGGCATATTTTTGGAGAAATGCTAACAGCAGTAAAAAATACTGATAATAATGTCATTAGTATTACAAAAGGATTACAAAACAACCCTGTCATTATCTCAAATGGTCCCTTTTTGGAAATTACGATCTTTAACCGGAATAATAGAGATATTGGCCCCACCCTTTTTGACGATAATCAAATTTATAAGGCTGAGATCGGAGAAACATTAAAGGGGCGTCCAACAAGTCTTCAAATCAAAGCTGAATCCATACCATTTTTTGGTAAAATAAAAAAAATTAGCAGCTATCTTGCAGATCACAATACAAAAAAAGAAGTACTGATCAATACTTATAGTACAGATAGATATAATTTCGAAAAAGAGATCTCTCTAACAAATCTACCAAAAAAGGGATATATCAGATCTGAATTAATCACCTCCAAAGAGAAATTTACACTTACTAATCCGGTCTGGTTTGAGGAAAATTAACTACTATGATAAAATTGAACCGTTAGAAACCAATTGCAGTGGAAGGTATTACAGGCTTTCCAAAATTTTATTTATTTGATCAAGATCCGCCTGGTTTAACCATTGTCTAAATTGCTTGATATCCTTTATATTTTTTATATTTGCAACCAGTTTAAAACTCTTTGTTTCTAGATTTTTATCAGGAATTAATTCAATATTACCAGGTTTATCTAATTTATTAATTTGTGTATTAATCTTCTTTTTTGTTTTTGTAAGAAGAGGATATCTTTTCGCCTTTAATCTGGACCTTAACCGTTTTAAAGAATTATCTTCATCCAGCAGCCTAAATAGTTGAAGGCTTTGAGATATTTCATCAATACCACTTGCTTCCCGCCTCGACAACTCATATAAATTATTCTCTATTTCAAGCAACTCGCTTAAGCTGGGCTTCCCTTTTTCCAACAATGTTTTAAATATTTTCTCATTACGATTTACGAATTTTGACCATATTTTTAATGAATCAGTTCTGGGAAGTAAAAAATCAATTATATAATCAGGAATATTTACTAATTTTTTATACTTATCTAATACTTTATAACCACGATTAATCCCCAGGATATCGGCGATTTCTGTTGCTATAGTTTCCTTTTCAATACCATTATGGAGTAAAAACGAAATAATTTTTGATATCTCAATTAGATAGAGGTCTCTCTGAGCTCTTTGGTAGCGAATAATTATTTTAATCTTTTTAAGTAAATCGATTTGAGCTAGAATATAGGCAGGAATATAATTATTCGATTTTTCTTTATAATCTAAAAATTTTTGAAATCCATATAGAATATTGAAAACGCCCTTACATTTTTCAACAATAATTGGATAAGGATCGATCAAATTCTGAAATCTATTTCTCCGTACATAGAAAAAATCCAGTTCTTTGGAATCAATTTTACAATTTGATAACTTCAGTCTCTTGAATTCCATACTGGTTTTCCAATCTATTTATATAACGTTCCAATTTTGCTTTATAAATATTGGGGAGTTCTGAACGTTTTGCTCTACCTTGCTCAAGAACTTTTAGTTTTTTTACTATCTCCTGTAAAACCAATTTTTCTTGTTCCTCCTCCAGATCTTTAGTGAGGATCTTTTCCAGAGCCTTAACCCTAAATCTATCGAGCCCCCAGTATTTTTTTGACAATTGATCCTCATGCCCACCAACTTTGACAACTAATTTTTCATCGAGGAAACCAATTGGATATTTCAAAGCTACTCTTAGCCACATATCA
>JAIPHI010000167.1 GCA_021735285.1 Fidelibacterota bacterium
ACATAGAACCATAGACGACCACCACGCCTTTTTCGGTTCCATAGCTACTCCATTTCATGTAGTCGTTAATGATTTTTCCCGGGTTCTCGCGCCAGATTGGGCCATGAGTTGCTGCTACAATATTAATTTCAAGATCACCGAGTTTTTTAATGGCCCGCTGCACCATTCTGGAATATTTGGCCACAATATTGGCAAAATAACGCAAGGTTTCATCCTCATAGAAATCTGTATCTAACTCATCATCAAAAATACCGCCATCCAGAGTACCAAACCCTCCAAAAGCATCACCGGAAAAAAGGACACCGTCGGTTTGATCGTAGGTCATCATTGTTTCCGGCCAATGCACCATAGGAGTTAAGTAGAATTTCAATTTATGATCACCCAGATCGAGTGTATCTCCATCTTCGATAACTTTTAAATTATCAGCCACACCATAGAAACCTTCCAGGAAATTCATAGTTTTCTTGTTACCAACAATTGTTATATCAGAATATACCTCTTTTAATTCCTTGATCGCTCCGGAATGATCAGGTTCCATATGATTGATAATTAGATAATCTACTTTCTTATCATGGCCAATGATTTCCCTTATTTTGTCCAGATAATCGGTCTGAAAATAGGATTTGACTGTGTCCACAAGAGCTACTTTTTCATCATCTATCAAATAAGCATTATAAGAAACTCCTCTGGGAAGGGGCCAGTGAGCTTCAAAAAGATCGGTCTCGCGATCATTGATACCAACCCAGTATATTTTATCATTAATTGGTATTGGTTTATGCATATTGTACTCCTTTTTTTAGTAATGTGTAATACTTTTTGCTATTTATCCTCCCGGGCTCGAGGTCGCCGAACCAGAGATTCAGGCTACAGATTTAAGATTATAGCTCTATCATAGCAAATTAATTATTATCTCAATCTTTATAAAATTATCTAATTTTACATTCATTTATTCTTCCGATCTATACTGTTCTTTCTCCTCAAAATAAGCGGGATTGGCTTTTGTGAACCTTTGTATCAATCTATAAAAAATAGGAGTTTCAACCTTTTTAATATACTGATATCCTGCAATGGAAGCAATTAATGCACCAACAGCATCGACAATTAAATCCCACATTGTATCCACTAATCCCGACTTTTGCATATTTAGGCCAAATGTGTTATCCATGAAAAATTCGAAAATTTCCCAGATGGCTCCAATAGCCATTGCAAATGAGAAAGAAAAAATAACCAATATAATAGGACGGGTATGAATGAGATCATTTTTAAATAATACATATAAGATGATAAAACCGATAAATCCTAATATCATTCCCGAGGTCCAGTGTAATATTGCATCCCACCACCAAAATCTGGTATAATATCCTCTAACTTCACCAAGAAAGATCGACGCATATATAAAAATAATGATCAGTATTTCAAATTCCGAAGGTAACGAAATTTTATAATTCTTTTCAATAATTGCGGGAAGAAATGTCAAAAAAAAGGCCAAAATACTGGCAAAAAAGGGTGTCCATCTACCAATCAATATTTCAATGACCAGGGCAATTACAATTGATAGACGAATAATTAGAGAAAGAATAAAATTGATTCTGTCTGTTTTATCTTCAGGTAATGTCAATTCCATAACCAAATTTAATATTTCTCCGGAAAAACTAAAACCATTATGATAAATTGTAAAATAATAATAATTTCCAATATATTTACCAAAGGAAACAAGTAATATGAACGGAAATCTCAACATTACTGAAATTGAAGCTAAATCAATTCTCAGGAAAATGAATAAAATCGACAGCTGGTTTTTATGCGTATCCGGGATGAATATCTATCGGGGCTGTGAACATGCCTGTGTATATTGTGACGGAAGAACGGAAAAATATCAGGTTGCCGGGGAATTTGGCGAGGAAATCACTGTCAAAAGAAATGCTGCGGAATTGTTACAAGAAGAATTACAAAAATACTCCAACAAATCCGGCTTAATTATGATTGGTGGTGGAGTTGGTGATAGTTATCAACCCGCCGAGAAAGATTACAAGTTAACAAGACAAATTTTGGAGATAATCAAAGCCCACAAATTGCCGATTCATATTTTAACCAAATCCACCTTAGTCTTACGGGATATAGATATTATTAAGGAGCTAAATGCAGCCACCAAAGTAATTGTGAGCATGAGTTTCTCCTCAGTGGATGATGAATTGAGCGAATTGCTGGAACCCGGGGTGGCGCCTCCTTCAGCAAGACTGGCAGCCCTGCAGGAATTTAAAAATGCCGGTATCAGCTGTGGAATGTATCTGATGCCTACGATCCCATACATTACCGATACCCCACAAAAAATCGAAGAATGCTTCCAAAAAGCGAGTCAGCTTGATTTGGATTTTATTGTTTATACCGGGTTAACTCTGAAAGAAGGGCGCCAAAAACAATTTTTCTATAAATTTTTAGAGCGCCATTATCCTGAATTAATTGATCAATACGATGACCTATATCAGGAAGGAAACAAATGGGGCTCACCTAATCAGGATTATAGCGAATCCTTTGGTCATTTTTTATTGACGCTATCCCAAAAATATAAAATGCCATTACGTTTACCAATCGATTTGGTCAGCCCATATCTAACTCCCAAAGATCAGGTGATTGCGACATTAGACCAGATCGATTATTTGCGGAAAATAAGAGGGCAGAAATCGAGCTTTGGCTACACCGCTTATAATATTTCCAAATTGAAAGAAGACATGTATCAACTGAGATATTGTCTGGAAAGTATCAAAGGAGTGGGCCCGGTCACCGAGAGAATAATTCTGGAAATATTGAATAAGGGCAATTCCAGCTACTATGATAAGCTATTAAGAAGCTGGTCAAACTAATTGATATTAAAAAATATAAAAAAGGTGTTCTATGAAAATTTTATTTATGAAACATTTCATTGTATTAAGTCTCTTTTTCCTTATCCTAAATAATTGCAGCCCAAAAACAGATCAACTGAAACCAACAGGAGACTATCTGGGACAACAACTAACTTCCGATAGTGCTGAAATATTTGCTCCCGGAATCATTTCAACAGAACTCTATGAACGGGATTTTACAATATCACCAGCAGGCGACGAGATCTATTACACCATTGCGCTGGGGAATAATAGTTACTCCGCAATTGCCACTACCAAACGTGTAAATGGGAAATGGACCGAACCACGCATAGCAAAGTTCAGTAAAAATCCGCAATATAAAGACCTGGAGCCCCATATTTCACCGGATGGAGAAAAGTTTTATTTTGTTTCCAATCGGCCCCGATCAGAAGGACAGGATAGTGTCGAAAACTGGGATATCTGGGTCATGGATAAAAAAGGAACAGAATGGAGTAAACCATATAATTTGGGCGCACCTGTCAACTCACCAGCCCGCGAATTCTTTCCTTCGGTAACCAATACTGGCACAATTTATTTCACACGGGAGGACAAAAATGTTGAAAATGGAATATTCAGGTCTCGGCTAATTAATAGGCAATATACAGAACCTGAGAGACTGCCGGAACAGATCAATGCAGGTAGGGCCCGTTACAATGCCTTTATTGTGGCTGATGAAAGTTATATCATAGTGCCTGTATATGGACTGTCTGACAGCTATGGTGGAACTGATTATTACATCTCATTCCGGAATCAAAAGGATGAATGGAGCGAGCCTCTTAACATGGGTCCGCAGATCAATTCTGCAGCCGGTGCAGAATGGTCGGCCTCGGTTTCCCCGGATAGCAAATACATTTTTTTCATGACCGACCGGGAGGAGAATATTTCCGATTTCACAAGTCAACCTTTGACTATCCAGAGAATTAGATCGCGGAATGCCAGTCCTTACAATGGTGATCCAAATTTATATTGGATCAGGGCGGATATTATAGATAGTTTGAAGTCTGAGATTATGGAATAATATAATTTATAGCTAATTGTAAAAATGAAATCTAATTATTTGAATTGATAAAATATTTATTAGTCCATTTTAAAATGGTGGTAAAAGTAGTCACCCTGAGCGGAGTCGAAGGGTGATTCTTTACCTTCCCAGTCCATCTTTCGACTTTGCTCAAGATGAAATTAGTTAAAAATATACCATTTTAAAGTGGGCTAATAAATGAAAGTTTGCATTAACACAGTTAATGCACTCCAAAATACTCTAAAATTAGACCTCTTTAAGTCTATCACGCAGACCACTGTTGCGATCCACTCTTCTGCTGATAGCTTTTTGAAAAATATCATAATCGGTCCAGATTTTACATTCTCGTCTGGTGCGAGTAATGCCGGTATAAATCAGTTCTCTTGTCAAAAGAGGTGAATCTCGATTGGGCAGGATCAGAAGCACTTTATCGAATCCTGAGCCCTGGGCTTTGTGAACTGTCATCGCAAAAACTACATCATTCACAGGTAACTGTGACAAACTGAAGGATCTAAATCCAGTCGAAGATTCAAGAGCGGGGAAATAGGCTCTCTTTTGCCCATCCTTCGACCATACAATTCCAATATCGCCATTAAAAAGTTGCATATCAACCTGATTCTGAGTGATCATTATTGGAAGTCCTAGAGGATATTCCCCTTCTTCTAATAGCATATTTTTCAATATTCGATTAATTCTTGTCACACCATAGGGCCCTCTTCTATGTGAGCAAATTATTTTGAAAGATGAGGCAAGCTTCCAGGCTTCTACCAGATTACTTGAATTCCGATAATCTATATAATTTTTATTCGAGCCTGGTACTTTTAATGTTTTAATATAATCTTGCAAGACAGCGGGAAATCTTTCTGGTGTTACAATTTCTCTACCCTTTAGATCAGCGGCTTCAGATTTTAGGATAAATTTCGCTTTCTTTGCTCTCCCCGCTCGAATAGCATCCTTGAGATTGGCAATGCCCTGGTCGGTAGCAAAGCGATAATTTTCCCTCAATTCTATGATATGATCATTCAGCACTTCCCTATTTAATAAGCCTGGTACTTGGGGTTGATCCGGGCAGCAATTGGCAAACTCCTGCTGAAAATCATCAGAAAAATGATTTATCTCGGCGCTCTCACAAAGATCATTGAGGACTGCGCCTGATTCTACTGAAGCCAGTTGATCTTTATCGCCCAGCAGTATTACTTTGGCATCCTCTCTAACCGCCTGCAAAAGTTTGGTCATCAGGGCCAGGTCTACCATCGAGGATTCATCCACAATTATAATATCATGAGGAAGCCTGTTACTATCGTCATGTTTAAAAAATGGAGAAAGATATTTGGGGCCCAGCAATCTATGAATTGTCGAACTTTCTAATTCCTGGAGCCTATTTTTGATCTCATCGTTACATCTAATGTGAGATATTTCTTCATTAAAGGATTCTTTGATCCGGGCGGCTGCCTTCCCTGTAGGTGCACAGATTGCAATCTTTTTATCGATATCCTCCTGTAGTAATAATGCCAATATCGCAATAATGATCGTTGTTTTACCGGTTCCCGGGCCACCCGTAATTATAGTGAAATTATTCCTGAGCGACGCAAATACGGCAACTAATTGCCAATTGATTTTACCTTCATCATTTTTGAATCTATCACTAATATTGCTAATATTTTGATAGGAGCCAGCTGTTTCTTTTCCAATCATTGTATGAATAATTTCACTTAGCATAACCTCGTAATTCCAGTATTTATGCAGAAATAGGCGCTCTGCACTGTCTAATACAAGGGGGGTCAAATCCTCCCCATTTCCAATGATGCCGGGAAAATCTGCTAATTCCTTCTTCCATTCTTGTAATTCCGGTAAATCTATATACCGGGGTTGAAATCTTTTTTGGAGTTCTA
>JAIPHI010000168.1 GCA_021735285.1 Fidelibacterota bacterium
GCCAGCATCCAGATTGGTTTAGAGAGACCTGTAAAAGAATCTCGATAGTGTTGGATTAATTTACCGAACATTAGCTTCCTTTGAAAAATAAAAAATTTGACAAAAAATTTATTAAAACTTCATATCTATTGCTATTAAAAGAAAGAATGGTTTTATAAATTTTCCCGCTTTTTTTCAAACCTGGTTTAAAAATTACAACCCTGAATAAACAGCCTCAGAAGCAATTAAAATTTTACTCTTTATTGAGAAAGGAGCGATAATGAAGCTGAATCAATTCAGACTGAGAGATGAGCCTGTCAAAAATGATGAAGTGGCCAGTAAAATCGAAATATTACATATTGACAAACTACCGCGGATAATAATCGGGATTGGCCCTTGTCGGGGTGCCACAACTTTCACTCTGAGACTTTTTGGGGCTTCGGGCATATTGCCGTTTTATCAACATTTTAAATACGTACTTCGTAATCTTCTTCATAATGAAAACTGGACCTGGAAAATACCGGATACTGATAGTATTGAAATTTTTTATAACAAAGAGACAATCGGACCTTATACCCAGGAGGAATGTAATTTTGAGCCAATTGTTGTCTTTGAAAAAGTGATTCAAAAAGCTCTCAAAAAACAGGCTCCCTATCTAAACCAAAAAGATATTATAGAGGAAACCCAAAATATAATCAGAGAAAAAGTGGAACTATTATTTATAATGCGCGATCCTTACAGCACCTGGCGTTCCTGGAAAAAGGAATGGGTAGCTCGCAAAGGACTGCCTGCCGCTCATATGTTTGAGAGATTCGTCGTCAGTTATAATCAAATCTGGCATATTTGGCAAAGGGCCCGTGAACTATCCTATCCCTGCCATGTGCTTGTCCGCGATGCCTATCGTAATATCGAGAAAACATTCAATGACCTTTTCCTTGATCTTGAATTACCTTTCCCTCCCATTCTTTATAATTGGTCAAAACATATTGAAGAAAATGGTTTGGATATTGTCTTCCCTGATAAGACTCCCGCTATTTATGATACCCATAGCTTTTTAATCAAGGCTAAGACTTCAAATCATGTTATCTATAAGGAGTCACCCCCTATAGATACGCAAGATAAATATAATATTGCAATCAATCATAACAATTTACCTGATATTTATCAATATTTCCTCGGCAGGCATCTGGAAATGAATAAAATAAGAGATAGACATTATTTAATGAAAGACGAAGCAAGTTTTTAATATTTTTTCACCTCTCATAATGGCCTTGCTTTCAACTCTTAAAAATCATTTTTTAATATACATACTATTGGATCAAATGGTTTCTGTTGCTACATTTTTTCATAATATGTTTTTGGTAATTATTGATAATAGTTTAATTTTGTATCATTGATGCATCTTGAAGCAGAATCCAGCTATAACATGCTATTTCAAGATATCTTTGGAAATTAAGGAGGAGTAAAAACCCTGCTTTGAATTTGGAGTCAAGCAAAAATAAGGTTTTATCCTATGAAAAGACACCTCATAATTTTATTATTAGTGCTCATTGTTGGGAGTCTATCCGGTCAGCGGGTAAAAGGACGCTTAGAGGAAGTGGATGGCAAACAAGTTTTGACCCTTTGGGGAACTCACCGGGAAAGAGGTTATGCTCATGGATATTTGCTGGGTGAGGATTTCGTAAGTATATTTGATGAGTATATAGTCAAATTTTTATGTGATAGTTCTGTAAATTATTATAATACAATGCAGGAATTATTTATTAATAGATATTCCATAGAGGATAAATATCAAATAGAAGCTGAAGCAATGCTGCAAGGCATGCTGGATAAAGGCACCGATATTTATAATAATATTCTTGAAAGAAACTTGAATTCAAAAGATATACTGATATGCAATGCAATCCCCGATCTTAGTCAATTGATGTATCTATTACCAAATAGTATGGGATGTGCAAGTATCTCCAGCTGGGGAAGCAGTACTGAAGCCGAACTTGATGGCCATTTAGTTATTACCAGGCTCCTGGATTGGGATGCTCATTCCAGTCTCTATGAGAACAATCTACTCATTGTAAACCTGCCCAGTGAAGAGAGTGAGCAGCCCTGGATATCTTTCACTTTTGCCGGATTTCTTGGTGCTTTATCCGGTATAAACGCAGCTCAAGTAGGAGCTTTTATGCATATGGGAAACGAATTTCAGTGTCAGGCTAATGATCCTTATTATCCAATTTTACTGACTATTCGTAATGGCATTGAATTGGATGATTACAACCAGGATAAACAGAATAATCCCCAGGATATCGTCCAGGCTATAAAAGATAGAAATCGCTCAATGGGCTCCATTGTGCATGCTTTTCAGGATCATGGCAATGAGTCACCCCCCCTCATTATTGAGAGTAATAATGTAAAAGAAGTAGATGTTCGGGATAAATCTGATAATACTGCAATTAATGGTTCCAACTTAGCAGCCACGAATCACTTTCGAACTTTGTATTCACCTGCTACATGTTCTCGTTATGATGGCATTATAGATTCATTAAATATAAGTGCCACAATATCAGCGCAGAGAAGCTGGCAAATTCTGGCAAATGCAGCAAAGAGCGAGGGAAATTTACAGGCAATTCAATATATCGGGTCGAAGAATCTTATTAAGTGGTCAACCACCAGTTCCAAAGAAAACCTAGCCTATTCAAAAGCACCTACTCAGTTCTATCTCGACTCTCTTTTTAGTAATCCGGCCAAAATTAATATAGAGCAGTCCCCAAATCGAATTCCAAGTTTTGTATTGAAACAAAATTATCCTAATCCCTTCAATCACAGCACTACCATCGAGTTTCAGTTAACAAAGACAGAGAATGTTTCTCTAACAATTTTCAACTCTCTGGGAGAAGTCGTTAAAAATTTAGTCACACAAAAACTAAATAGTGGACACCATCACTATGAATGGAATGCTGAAGGATTCCCCAGTGGTATCTATTTTTATCAACTTCAAACTAAAGCCCATAGCCAGATCAAAAAGTTGCTTCTACTAAAATAATTATACTAGATAGGATTTTGAAAAAAACAGTTATCAGAATATTTCAAAGCAAGATCATCACTAATTCCTGACAACAATATTATTTCAATGCAAATTATCATGAGTTTCCCCACCCTATCATAGTACTATTAATATTTGCCAATTAAACAACTTCTTGATTTTAAATGTCCTGAATATTACTTACTTTTATGGTTGTATGACAAAAATTTGATAATGTCTTAGTGCAGGAGCTATTATGAGCAGTCAGACAAAAAAATATTTACTAATATCCAAAAAAGCCCGGGATAAATATAACTTTGATGAAGTGCTTTTTTCCCAAACCGGTGATGCGATTTTTTCTAATTTTCATGCTGTGCGTACTTTTTCAGAAAAGATCAATAATAAGCGTAATGTTATTGAGCTTCCGGAGAAAGCCGTAAGCGCCGGTGAGATAAATGGCATGGGTTTGATCCATGAAATTTTACATTTAATTATTAAGAAATACCTCAGACAGGAAGGTGAATCAATCATAGACGAAGCTATGAAAAATCTACAGCACACCTATGGAGAAGAGGAATTAAACAATACGATTAAAACCTTTGTAGCCGAATTTCCACCCCCGCCTGTCTATAAAAATGAAATAAGTGTAGAAGATTATATTGATCAGATACAAGGTGATAAGGATGCCAGGCATTTAATGGTAGAAGAAATGGCTCTACTCTGGTTAGCTAATACAAATCCTGCTTTTTCTGATTATCTGGAATTGTTCGACGATGAAACACTCGATCGCAACACCAAATATCAAAAAATAATTAAATCACTGCGCGATTTCCTTGAGGAGAAACCTAAGTTCGGACCCCGCAATGAAAATTTGATAGAGATGCTGCAAGGGCCAGCCCGGGAAGTACCTCATTCCATTGATGGACAACTGGAATGGATCAGGAAAAATTGGGGTGACCTGATTGATGATTATTTCTACAGAATATTGATGGGACTGGATTTAATAAAAGAAGAAACCAAGATGCGAGGTCTTGGCCCCGGTCCAGCGTTGAAACAAAAATTCGATCATTTAACCGAAGAAAAAGAACAATTCAGTGAAGACCTGGACTGGATGCCCAAAGTTGTGATTCTTGCTAAAAATACATATGTATGGCTACATCAACTATCAGAAAAATATAACCGTGATATTTCAAAATTAAATCAAATTCCTGATGAAGAGCTCGACCAGCTGGCTCAGAGAGGTTTCACCAGCCTATGGCTAATTGGCCTGTGGGAACGCAGTCAGGCTTCCGAGGATATCAAGAAGAGAATGGGTAATCCGGAGGCTGTAGCTTCGGCATATTCACTTTATGATTATATAATTGCTAACGACTTAGGCGGGGAAGAAGCCTATCAGGATCTGAGGCAACGCGCCCGTTCCAGAGGTATTCGACTCTGTGGAGATATGGTGCCTAACCACGTAGGCATTGATGGAAAATGGGTAATCGAACATCCGGATTGGTTTATATCTCAGGATTATCCTCCTTTCCCTTCCTACTCTTTTAATGGCCCTGATATATGCAGAGATGAGAGAGTGAGCATTCACCTTGAGGACCATTATTATGATCATAGTGATGCTGCAGTAGTTTTTAAAAGGGTGGATACTTATACTGGGGACACAAAATATATCTATCATGGTAATGATGGCACCAGTATGCCCTGGAATGATACAGCACAATTAAATTATCTCAAAGAGGAAGTACGAGAAGCAGTGATCAATACGATTTTACATGTAGCTCACAATTTTGATGTGATTCGATTTGATGCAGCCATGACCCTGGCGAAGAAACATTATCAAAGATTGTGGTTTCCTAAGCCTGGAACCGGGGGTGATATACCCTCCAGAACAGAGTATAGTATGACTCGCGAAGAATTTGATGAATATTTTCCTAAAGAATTCTGGCGGGAGGTAGTTGATCGGGTTAAAGAAGAAGAGCCTGATACACTTTTATTGGCGGAAGCTTTCTGGATGATGGAAGGCTATTTCGTACGCACTCTGGGCATGCATCGGGTTTACAATAGTGCCTTTATGAACATGATCAAAAATGAGGACAATGCCAAATATCGTCAGGCCATTAAAGATGTTTTGGAATTCAACCCCCAAATTTTAAAACGCTATGTCAATTTTATGAATAATCCTGATGAAGAGACAGCCCACGCTCAATTTGGTCAGGATGACAAATATTTTGG
Organism: Fidelibacterota bacterium; assembly: GCA_021735285.1. Classification (GTDB taxonomy): domain Bacteria; phylum Fidelibacterota; class UBA2242; order UBA2242; family JAFGTP01; genus JAIPHI01. The sequence goes on from JAIPHI010000168.1 coordinate 5,225, forward strand.
CACCTGCACAATGATGGTAACTCTGCCCGGTTTACCAATGTTTGGCCACGGCCAGGTGGAAGGCTACAAAGAAAAATACGGCATGGAATTCAAAAAAGCCTATTGCGATGAAAAACCTGATCCGGAACTTGTTCGCCGCCATGAAAGAGAAATCTTTCCTCTTCTCCACAAGCGTTATCTTTTTTCTGAAGTTGATAATTTCTATTTTTATGATTTTGTCACACCTGAGGGTTCAGTTGATGAAAATGTATTTGCCTATTCAAATAGTGCTGGAGACGAAAGAGCAATAGTATTCTATAATAATAAATTTCAAGACACATCCGGCTGGATCAAGCATTCCTTACCCAAAACAGATAAGAAAGCAAATGGCGAAGACAAGGGCATGGAATCCAAAAGTCTGGCAGAAGCCTTAGAATTAACAAATGATGACAATTACTTTACGATCTTTCGAGACCATAAAAACAATTTACATTATATCCGTAATAATAAGGACCTCCATAAAGATGGAATTTTTGTCTCCCTGGGCGCTTTTAAATATCATGTTTTTC
>JAIPHI010000169.1 GCA_021735285.1 Fidelibacterota bacterium
ACTAATGCATTTATTATCCAACCGACTATTATTTAAATAAACTATTCTATAAATATAATATGCATTGATAATAATTATCCTATTGTATTTTAACATTTTATATATAAGTCTATTAATTCATCTAACACAAACTTGTGAAGTTATAATATTATGGTATGTAATAGCGAAGATTGTATTTTTTCAAAGCACTGTCCTTCTGGCGAGGTTGAGCCACATATTTTGATAATTCATGCCAGAATTTTGAGCTATGATCTCTAATTCTGGTGTGCAATAATTCGTGAAGAATAACATAATCTCGCAGTCCCTTATCAAGCCGCATTAAATTCAAATTCAAATTAATATTTAATTTACCTGAACAGCTTCCCCAGAGTGTTTTTTGAAATTTAATATAGACCCGGTTATAGCGAAACTTATATTTATTCGCCAGCATTTCAACTCTGGCTGGCAGATAATTTTTGGCTTCGATGCGATAGATTTCAACTAAAAGTGTTCTTAATTTTCTCTGGATCCGTTTACTTTTCATATCCTCATTTTTGGGGAGATAGAGATTCACCCGGTCATCAAATTGTTCTATTGCAATATTCTCGTTTCCATTTTGAACAATCTTAATATTATGCTGATTTGTTTTTATCTCTCCTGATAATCCATATAGCGGTCGTTTCTGCTCCACTTCTTTAATCAAAGCTAGTTTTTCTCGCACCCAGTCTAATTTTTTCAAAAACACAGCTTCCGCTTGCTTAAAAGAGACTCCACGAGGAACAGCAACCCGAATCCCTCGCCAGGGTTTGATCGAGATGTTTATTCTTTTAGCCCGCCTGCTTTTCTCAAAAAGGATATCCTCTATTTCATTGATCTTCTTGATCTTCTTTTTCATCCTATCGAACTCTTATTTTGATGGATAAAATTTAATATCTAAGCTTGAGCTTAAAAAGTTATTTGATTTTTAATCTTGACCCTCCTAATATTATGGTCAGGAGGTGATATAATGGTAAACGAACTAAAAATTTATATTGGGACCAGTGGTTGGAGTTATGACCACTGGATTGGTAAATTTTATCCTGAAGATTTGAAACGTAATCAATGGATCAAACATCTGGCTCAGCATTTCAACTCTGTTGAACTAAATATGTCTTTCTATCGTTTTCCTTTTAAAAACATGTTGCAAGGCTGGTACAATAAATTGCCGGATAATTTTCAAATGACAATGAAAGCCAATCGCAATATTACTCATAGAAAGAAATTTAAGGATACCGAGGAATTACTGGAAAAATTTTATAATCGGGCAGAACTACTCAAAGAAAAAATTGGCTGTATTCTTTTTCAGGCTCCCCCCTCTTTTCATAATAATGATGAGAATTTTCAGAGACTGGAAAAATTCCAAAAAGCTCTTGATGATAATTATAGAAATGTATTCGAATTTCGGCATGAGAGCTGGTGGCAGAAAGAGGTTTATGATCTTTTCAAAAAAAATAATAGCACATTTTGTATAGTATCCGGTCTGAATATGCCCGAGGAGGTCAAGATTACATCGGAGACTGTTTATTTTAGATTTCATGGTCCTGGAAAAGCTTATGCTTCCCGCTATTCAGCTGAGGAAATAAAAAATTGGGCTAACAAAATAAAAAAAGTCGCCAATAAAGAAGAGGTTGAAAATATTTATTGCTATTTTAACAATGATATGGAAGGTTTCGCTGTTGATAATGCCAAAGAATTGAAAGCAGCCCTCAGTAATTAATTTGAAGTGTAAGGTTTATTAACAGTTTCAATTCTGTCTATCATCCTGTTTTAAAGGAAATTAAATACTTTTTAATATTAACGCTTATTTATAACTGATCGTAATGAAATTAAAATGTAGAACATGTCTAAGAGAATATAGCGATGATAATAAGATCTGGCAATGTGAGTGCGGAGGTTTGCTGGATATAATTGGGCGAAATTCCTTTGATCCAAATAAAATTAATAAAACCGATAATTCTATATGGAGATATCACCAATTTCTGCCGGTTAGTTCGAATGCCATAATTTCCTTGGGTGAGGGTATGACTCCCATTATTCAAGAGACCGGGAATCTATTTTTTAAACTCGATTATATTTCTCCGACCGGTTCATTTAAAGATAGAGGGGCATCTGTTTTAGTTTCAAAAATGAAAGAATTGGGTATCAGGGAGGCCCTAGAAGATTCTTCGGGAAATGCCGGCAAAGCAATTGCTGCCTATTGTGGAAAAGCGGATATTGAATGTCAAATTGTTGTTCCGCAAAGTACTTCGGATTCAAAAATAACAAACATAAAAAATACCGGTGCTAATGTTAAGATAATTGATGGGAATAGGGAAAAAGCTGCCCTGGAAGCTCGCAAATTAGCTGAATATAAATTTTACGCCAGTCATTGCTGGAATCCCTATTTCTTGCAGGGGACAAAAACTATTGCCTATGAAATCTATGAACAATTGCAGGAATTACCGGATAGAATTATAGTCCCGGTTGGGAACGGCACCCTTATTTTGGGTATTTATATAGGATTGATGGATCTAAAAGATTCCAGACTGATCGATAAAATTCCTGAAATAATGGGCACGCAAGCAAATTTATGCGCTCCACTTGTAAATCACTATCGTGCAAGTAACAACACAATCAATTCCGAAGATTATTCCACAACTCTTGCGAGTGGTATTTGCGTTGCCAGACCTATTCGAGGCAAGCAGATTTTAGAATATATAAACAAATTTGACGGCAAGCTGGTTGCTATTAGTGAAGATGAAATTTTCGAATCTTTCAATATTTTACAGAAGAAAGGATACATAATAGAACCAACAGCTGCAGTAGGCTATGCGGCTTACCGTCAATGTTTTAATGATCAAAAGACAACATTGATTATATTAACAGGAAGAAATTAGTTACTATAGATTATCTTATTATTTTAATATCAATAAATTCTTCTGGCACAGCAGCTAGAGTATCCCAATTTGTATCTTCAGACAAATCTTCCGATATGCAAATATAATTTGTATCACTTCCTTCCAAGGTAAATAATAATTTATCACCTCCATTAGTAAATTGGGCATCTTCTGTATAATAACTATTAATAACTTTTATTTCCTGGTTAGCGAGACAATCCCAATAATAGATACCTGTTGTTCCGTCATCACAAAATCCATTATCATTTGTTTCTATTGGAGATAAACCATGGCTGGGTCTGAAATCAACTTCCGAAACATTTTCGGTTTCAAGATTGAGCAATTTTTTAGTATGGTTATTATCATAGATTAAATGTTTCCCATCTCTGGTCATACCATAAAATGTGACATCAGCATCACCCTCTTCACCTAATCTTTTATATTCCTCGGTTTCAAAATCATATTGGAATAAAATTTCATAGTCCCAGTGAATATTTCCGCTGACTCCATAAGCTTCCAAAACTCCATAGGCATAACGACCATCATGAGAAATACATACATACCTGTTGATTTGACCCGTCTCAGTATCATCTCCCTTTTCCGGCTGATTTAATACGAAATTTTCGGGAGAAGCCGCAACTTTATGGGTATTATTGGCAGTATTATAACGGATGAGATAGGGTCTGTACTCATCCCCATAACTTTTATCGTCGGTGGCTGATAGATATAGGATCATTCCATTGTCACTTACTACAGAAGTACTACTTAGAAAATAGGAATAGTCGCTATCCTCTGAGGGTGCTACCATAGGTAATTCGATGTGCTCGGCACTCGCCATATCGATGTAAAGACCTACGCTACTACCATCCCCCATATCTTTATATATATCATAATGCAATCCCATGGCAAGTACATTTTCATTGAAATCACTATTACGAAATAAATCATCTCCATAAGGATATAAATCATAAAAAGAGGAATAGCTTGCTTCTCCATTTTGAACACTAATTTTTATGATTTGTTTACTATCTCCCATAACATTTTCACCATCGGGTTCGTAAAATGCTAAAAATTTCATAGAAGTCGGACTATTACCCGAGCCATTTCCCTCACCCGATTCAGTGGGCGAACTCTCAGAATCACACTGCAATAAAAATAGTAGCATGATAGTTAACATAACATAAATTTTTTGCATAACTTCTCCTAATTTATATAGAAAATTTTCTCTCAAAATAATATATGTTTTAAAATTTAATAATTTATGAATTTGTGATATTTTAGAGGAAAAAAATAAATAATCATGCGCTAATATAAGTTATTCGCAAACTAAATAGTAGTAAAATTTTTCATTTTTTATATAATTTGTTTTTATTCAAGCCCATTTTTAAATTATTTCCGCTTTGTAATGCTAACTATGCATGATTTATGAACTACATTGATAAAATATATATTTCAAAGAAATCGGCAGGTCAAAAATACACAGAATTGATCCTGAAGAATTATCCTGATGTAGATAAAGAAGTAATATCTGATAAACAGTATAACCAATTGAATATAGAAAACAATGATCCTAAAAAAACTATATATTTAACCACCAGCCAGGGTGATGTTGTCAAAGGTTGCCCCGGAACCGATGATAGCTATTTATGTTGTCGTTATCAGGTTATTAACCACACTCAAAATTGTCCTCTGAATTGTTCCTATTGTATACTACAATATTATCTAAATCAGCCGGCTACAGTGATCTACACCGATTTTGATAATATATTTAGTGAATTAGATAAAAAATTGAAGAAACAGCCCAAGCGATTTTTTAGAGTAGGCACTGGAGAATTGGGGGATAGTATTGCTCTACCAGGTTCGAGATTATTTGCCAAAGAGTTAGTTAAAAAATTTTCAGGTAGAAAAAATCTTTTATTAGAATTTAAAACCAAAGTCGATGATATAGATTCATTCCTAGCTATTGATAGAGAAGGACCAGTAGTTCTAGCTTGGTCTGTTAATCCACAGGAAATAGCCGCTTCAGAAGAAAGTATGGCTTCCGGTTTAATAGAAAGGCTCAAGGCTGCTAAAAAAGCACAAGAGGCGGGATATCTTCTGGCTTTTCATTTTGATCCGATTTTAGAATGGGAAAAATGGCATGCGTTATACCCTCAAGTTGTGAAGCAGATATATTCTTATGTGGATCCGAATAGGATAACCTGGATCAGTCTGGGAAGTTTGCGGTTTCCCTCTGAGACCAAAGATAAAATAGCCGCCAAATACCCTCATTCTGATATAATCTATAGTGAAATGATAAAAGGGCATGATAATAAAATGCGGTATGTGCGTCCGCTTCGAGTACCTATTTATCAAAAAGTATATCAACAACTGAATGCTATTGAAAACCCACCTTTTATCTATTTTTGCATGGAAAATAAAACAGTCTGGAACGATGTTATGGGATTTACTCCTGAAAGTAATGCCCATCTTGACTTTATGTTTGCTAAAAGTTTATACGATCGTTTTGATGATGTAGTTCTAAGGGAGCCCAGAATTGAGCACTACTTGAATGCTCCTAATTTAGATGGCAAAAAATTTTAGGCTAAAATATATCACTTGTTCTAGAAAACTGGCTCTCTAAGATTCATTATGATTATTATCTAATCTTCTTGTATACCCTCAGTCCAATCCATGCGCTTAACCCAATGTTAATATTCTATATTTATGGTCTCGTAAAAAGTCGAAATTAACCTCGCTTCCAAAAATTTTAATTTTGGAAAGATAAAAATTGAAAATTTGCAATTTTATCAAAAATTATGATTTTAGAAAAATAAATCTCCAAAAATCGATTTATTTGCTCTTT
>JAIPHI010000170.1 GCA_021735285.1 Fidelibacterota bacterium
CATCGATTTCATATATGGACCTGTACCAAAGAAATAGAATCTGTCTGCCATGTATAAAATTAAGCCAGAAACTGATAATATAATTATTTTGGGATTAAGAAATTTACGCAAAGCAGATTTAGGGATAATGGTAAACTCAGTTTCTTCTTTCACATCCGACGGAACAATTATTAATCCAAAAATACCAGCAATAATAGATGCAGCGGCAGAGATAATTAGAGCATCCCCCAATCTACTACTTAATGTGCCGGCATGGAGGACGCGTATCCACCCCCAGCCCACAAAAAGCGCAGCACCTATCCAGCCTATAGTGCCTAAAACCCGATACCTTCCGTACTCTTTTTCTCCACTTTGAATATGATGAAATATGATTGCATTGGAAAGCGGAATAGTGGGCCCAATAAACATCATGTAAACTAAATATATCACTAAGAATAAGGGATATGAATCAACTCTCGCAAGGCTGAGGATTAATATCGCGCCTACAAAATGACAGATAGCAAATAATTTTTCTGATGAGACCAGCCTATCTGCTATCACCGAACCTAAAAAGGGGGCAGTTATAGTAGAAACAGCAGCCATAGCCATTACTGCTCCAATTTGTTCACCACTGAATCCTAGATATTTCGCTAAATACAGACTTAAGATGGGCAGTACTGAGCCTCTGGCAAAATATTCAAAAAATACTAGTATGAATAATTTATTTTTTTCTCTATTAATCAAATTTAAGTTATGAACTATATATCTTTATGATATCACTAATTTCTGAATTTTCTCAAGTTACTTATAAAAATGTAATAGTAACTTACTAATTTCAAGTTAATTTAAAATTTTTTTGATTTATTCATTCAAAATACAAAATGCACTAAACCACGGCAAGCCTTGAGGGATTCTATGATAAAGTTATTTGGTCAAATAAAATTTACACCAATCTCTATGAGCGCTTTGTTAATAAAATTTGGAAATAAATAAAAATCAGATTCTACTACTTCTCAAATCCAGGATTAAGTATTCAACTATTCTTCTTTTAGTCCAAATTCCGGATCAATCTTTTTGATAATCATAGGTAGAATTGCAAAAATCGGGATAATGCATATCATTACCCAGATGAAGAAATGCTTATAACCAATCAATTCTTGTAGCCATCCTGTCCACATTCCTGGGATCATCATACCCAGCGCCATAAAAGCTGTAGTTAAGGCAAAATGAGCTGTTTTATACTCACCTTCAGCTATATAGATTTGAGTTAACATATAGGCAGCAAATCCAAAACCGTAACCAAATTGCTCGAGCCCTACGCAGAAATTTATAGTTAGAAAACTATCAGGTTGCAGATAAGCCATATAAATATAAACAGCATTAGGAATATTAATAGCCAATGTCATCCACAATAGCAATTTTCTCAGGCCAAACTTACTAGCCAAGAAACCACCAATTAAACCGCCTAATGTCAGCATAATTATACCAACTGTTCCGTAGGCTATCCCCACTTCACTGGCTGTTAAGGCCAATCCACCGGCTTCCTGGGCATCCAGAAGAAAGGGCTGAGCCAGCTTCACAAGTTGTGATTCCGATAATCTAAAAAGCAATAAAAAGGCTACAAATAGGCCAATATTATCTTTTTTGAAAAATGTTTTAAAAGTATCAATAAACTCAGCTATAAAGTTAGCGTTTTTTTCCTTATTACGAGATTGGTCTGAACGAGGATAAGGTAGAATAAATCGATGGTAGAGACACAATAGTAAGAATAATATTCCCATGAAAATAAATACTACCGACCATGCTAATTCTGTATTACCAGCCCGACTTATAAAAACTGCCTTAGTCTTTTTATTTAAATTGGGATGCAATTGAATCACAGCAATTGCAGGCTGATTCCAATTATCCTGGTTAAATTTAAAATGTTCACCATGCACAAGAGAGATGCTTTGATTGCCTTTCTCCCGACCAAAATTTACACCTATATTCCTTTTTTTCGGCGGTTTTGATAGGTGCAAATATACAAATCCAATATTACCAGCAGCTGCTCTTTTTTCCAGATGTTCACCAAAAGTATTCTTTATAAATAGTTCAAATTTATCTAAACCGGCTTGCTTCTTAGGATTTTCAGAATTATTCTTTTTTTTCTTAATTTTTTCAATATGACCATTCTTGATATTTATTTGTCTGGCTTTCGTAATCATAGAATCGATATATGCTGGTTTAGCTTTCTGAGTAGAAATATAGATTGTATCAGGTACTGAAATAATTCTCAGATCGCCATTCTGAACTTTGATATTATGGCGAGCATTAATTTTGATTTTTTGTTCTATTTGCTGCTCAGGATTGGAGATAACAGGAATATCCTGAGAAGGCAATCCTGTATTGGTTTCAATCAATCCTACTAAAATCAGTAAAAGTCCCTGCCCGGTCATCATTGCAAAACGATAAAAAGTACTGCGTATTCCCACAAAAAAGGACTGCTTTTTCTCTGTCAAGCCCAGCATATAAAATCCATCAGCAGCTATATCATGGGTGGCAGATGAAAAAGCCATAAACCAAAAAATGATAATTGTAACTGTAAAAAATATCGATAGATTTAGGCTAAATGCTATTAAGAAGAACAGTATCCCAATCAGAAATTGAGCGAAAACAATCCAATTCCTCTTACGGGATATCACTTCAACTACCGGACTCCAGAGAGGCTTTACAACCCAGGGTAGATAAAGCAGGCTGGTCCAAAAGGCAAACTTAGCATTGCTGACACCCAGCATCTTATACATTGCTACCGATGCCATCATTACTATAATGTAAGGTATGCCCTCAGCATAGTATAAAGAAGGCACCCATAACCATCCCGAGCGTTTACTTTTGTCATTTTCGTGACTCATATAAATCCTTAATAGATCTTGATTAATTTAGCACCTGGATAGTAGTGACTTAGAATATCCTCCGTCGAATAATCATGCAAAGCCATTCCCAAAGCACCAATCTGGCAATAACCTACTCCATGTCCCCAACCAGCTCCTTTTAGGGTAAAACCTGTTGGAGGAATACTACCACTATCCGGCTCGACAATAAAGGCCGAACTGTAGAGAAAAGATTCGTGAAAACATTCTCGAATTCTATATTGATCTTCTATTAGCTTTGCCTGCCTCTGCCCATTTTTTAAATACTCAATTCTAAGTTTAATAAGCCTTCCTGAATAGCCCCTCTTCACTGGTTTAATGGCAATTATTTTTTCAGCTTTCAATGCACACTTCTTATTCAAAAGTGCAGTTAATTCTTCCTGAGTGTAATGAAATTCCCAGCGAAAATAACGACCTGCTTTATCGATACTTCCCAAATATTGTATCAATTCTTCTTCAGGAATATAATGAGGGCTACAAAATGTTTCCGGCTCCGAGGTAATCCATCCATTTACCTTATTTTCTGTATTAAGAGGTAAATTGGAATTATTAAAATCCGCTGGAGCATCAGGTATCGGTTTTAAATATGGTTTTGATGCTCCATTCCACACATTATTAAAAGATTCCAGAACTCCGCCACAACTTTTAGAATAGCGAGTATCACAGATGCTATTCTCATATATTAAAACCTGACCAAATGTATTGCGTGCTCCCTGAGTAGATTGCTGGCTCAAATTATTAGTGCCTTGATAACGCTGGCAACAGTCATCATTACAAACATCCATGCCTAAATGCCTATGTTTCTGCTCTACATTGGCCAGGATCCATGAACGGGCAATAATTGTTTGACTTTCCAGCAAAGCATCCGGACAGGTGATTCCCATTTCAGAAGTTGCTACACACATCAAATACTCTTCTAATGGTAATTCATTAATTAATATAATGTTGTTAATGTGAGGTATGATTTCAATGCTACCGGTAAGATTCACATCTATATTTTTTTTCCAGTGAAAAGAACGTCCGGAGACTACATTTTTTACTTTTACCCCAGCCTTCTTTTTCATTTTGTAATCATCTGAGACAGGTACTATTTTAAATCCAGTAGACTTTATTAAACTAGAATTTTCTCGGTCTAAAAAACATTGTTCATTGTCGATCCGAAAATTTAACAACTTCCCTTTTTTTAATTTTCTTAATTTACTATTTGTATCAACTAACAGATAATCCTGATCAGCCGGTAGTTCAATAGAGATATTTACTCGTTCATCTTCGGGTAATATTATACCTACCCTAATATTTGGTTCAATTTCTGGAATTTCCCCTGGCTCTAGCATCTTTTTCCTCTGGTTTTGTTTCAGATTTATGATTAAAATAAGCATCAATACCGGCACCAAGAGCCGGGGCTTCTCTAAGTTCTGAATTTTCAATAATGTCTTTATGAAATTCACCATTAGGGCAATAATGTGATTTTGCAGTTTCATCCAGGCAGGAGGATGTATTAATCAGGATTGACAACTTTTTAAGAAAAGGTTCCCAGAGAATATTTTCATCCTCAGCTCTTTTAAAAACTTCTCCCAATCTCTGACCTATAATAATGGAATCAAGGAGCGTTCCTTTGTAAGGATGATCACTTCTAGGTTTAATTCTATTGGATGAAACAAAAGAAAAGCAATCCTGCCACCCACTATACAAAGTTGAAATACGCTCATATACCAACCTAGCAAGATTTTTTGTTAGAATATCAAAAGTTTTAATAGCTGCCTTATCATTTGCGCAGGCTTTCTTCCAAATTTGAATCGGATATATCTTTTGTCTATTTAATTCCCCTAATTTTCGTCCTGTATTTTCTGCATAAATTTCCTGAATACCCTGAGCTGAAGCATACCTCTGCTGGGAGAATCCTCGTTCATTTTTCAATTCCCAGGTTTTCACAAACCAATCCTTAATATCATCAAGGTTTATTAATTCACCCTCCAATTTAAGGGCATCCGCCGTACCTGTCCCCCCGCCTAGATAGTAGGAATTTTTTACATTCGCAAACTTACCATTTTTGGCGAATTCTTCACCTAATCCGCAATAATATGCATCACTACCGAGTTTTGCTATAGGTTGAATAAGTTCAATACCAGCCGCTTCTAATCTTCTTTCCAGTTCATCACAATAATTTACAATCCTAGGACCATTTGCCATGACAGCAATACCCCGTTGGTCTTCAGTTTTTAAGCCTGGCATACCTTCACCGATTAAGACTTGATTAATACCACTTTGTTGTACAATATCTTTTATAATTTCAAATGTCGCCTGGATAAAAGCCTGAGCTTGTTTTCTTTCTGAATCAGAAATCTGAATCTTGCCATTTTCCAGCTCAGCAAGCTGCTTCTCCAGATTAATTGGTCTAAAATCATTAATATAATTATCCTGATCTGCATACTCTGCAACTGAATTATACCGCTCAAGAGTAAATTTATTCTCAGATACATTTATAGACCAGCCATTGACTTTAGTAGCTCCTCCATCTATTCCAATTAAAAGATATCTTTTATGCATTATTTATCTTCTTATTTTTTTGATTTTAAAACTTTTTCAGAACGGTTCTGGCTTCATCATTCATTATTTGATATTCATCATTCATCTTTTCTTTGAATTCCGAATGTCGAATCCCGATTAACGATTTTAGATTTTTTCTCATTTATAATTCATAATTCTGTATTCATAATTCGTTATTCTTAATTCATCTTTTCTTTGAATTTCGAATGTCGAACATCGACTAACAATTTTAGATTTTTTCTCATTTATAATTCATAATTCTCTATTCATCATTCGATATTCTTAATTCACCT
>JAIPHI010000171.1 GCA_021735285.1 Fidelibacterota bacterium
TGTAGAGAGATTACTTGGTAAGGGCTATAATGTTAAAGTATATGATAAGAATGTAAATTTATCCAGGATTATGGGCAAAAATAAAGATTTTCTATATAATAAATTACCCCATATTCAAGAAATACTTATAAATAAAATAGAAACATTGAAAAATCATTCAGATATTATAGTTATTACAAGTAAAAATTCAGATATTAAGGATTTATTAGATTTTAACGGTGAAATAATTGATTTAGTAAGAGTCAGTAAAATAGAAAATAATTTAAGTAATTATTTTGGTATATGCTGGTAATTTAATTGTTCAAATTTTATCAATAAAACATAATAGGAGTAACAAATGAAAATAGAACCATATAGTTATAATGCTGATAAAGTATGTAAAAGATGTGTTATGGATGATACTGTCCCAGGAATTGAATTTGATAAAGACGGAGAATGCACATTTTGTAAAATTCATGACGACCTGAAAAAGAAATACCCACTTAACTCAAATACATCAGAAAAGTTGCAATCATTAGTTAACAAAATTAAAAAAGATGGAGAAGGTCAAGAATATGATTGTATTGTTGGTGTTAGTGGGGGGCGAGATAGTACATATACCCTTTACAATGCAGTAAAATTAGGACTCAGGCCTCTTGCTGTCCACTTCGATAACGGATGGAACTCAGAGATTGCGGTCCAAAACATACAGAATGCCTGTGAACAATTAGATGTTGACCTCCACACCCATGTTGCAAACTGGGAAGAGTTTAAAGATCTTCAAAGATCATTTCTATTGGCATCTGTTCCGGATGCAGAAGTACCTACCGATTGGGCTATATTTTCGGTTCTTTTTAAAGAGGCGGCCCGCAATAATATAAAGCATATAGTCCATGGTCATTCATTTAGAACTGAAGGCACTACTCCCTTATCATGGACATATATGGATGGTAAATATATTAAAAATATTCAAAAAGAATTTGGAACCAAAAAGATCAAAAGCTTTCCAATTATGAATATGTGGCAATACGCCTATTATTCATTTTTCAAACAGATAAAACAACATAGAATATTATACTATATTCCTTATGATGAGAAAGAAATTTTTGATTTACTCGAAAATGAATTAAATTGGATTAATTATGGAGATAAACACCATGAATCCAAATATACTTCCTTTTTTCAGGCTTATATTCTAACTCGAAAATTTAACATAGACAAAAGGAAATTACACTATTCAGCAAAAATTAGGAGCGGACAAATTCTCAGGAAAAAGGCCTTAGAAATTATTAAAACTGATCCCTATGATGGAGGAGTTAAAGATCTTGAATATTGCCTGAAAAAACTTGATCTGACATATGATGAATTTGAAGATATTATGAATTTACCAATTAAATCATTTAAAGATTATAACACCTATTATCCTATTGTTAGATCTATAAAGAAACCTATAAAATTAATTAACAGATTGGGTATTATACCGGATACGGTTTATAAGAAATTTTTCCTATTTGATATTTGACGAAATAATGGTTATATCTAAAATCTCTATCTTCCGGGTATGTTTATTTGAAGTGCAGGGGGATATATACCTTTACCCTGTAGATGTACCCGAATTGAATCTTGAATAGGATCATTAGTATTTATTAACATATAACTATTTTCTATATTATTGTTTTGGGGTTTAAAAGATATTTCGATTTTTGTAGAATTACCCGGTAATAATATTGAATCTGGTTTTGTACCAATTTCAAATTTATTAGTATCTTCAATTAATACGTCTAATATTTTTACATTATTTGTACCAATATTTGTTAGTGAAAGTTCGTCTTTTTGAGATTTCCCTATTGGAATGCTGTTAAATATAATTTTGTGATTATTTATATCAATATTTTTAGTATTGGGAGTTAGATTATTTGGATTAAAATCTATTGATTTAGCTGTATTACCAATTTTAAATTCATCGAAATATATGGAATTGGTTGTATTTGCTAAGGTTCTGTAATATCCAATTTTAATCGGTAATCCAAACCAATTATCGTCCCATAAATTTCTTGTTTCAACTAATCTATGGTTTCTTACCTTGTAATGTATTTCGTCGGTATTGTCGACTTTAGGCATAAATTTATCAAGACTATCCGGTAATAATGACTTACCATCTACCCACGCTTCAATATATCCTGTGTTATTATTTTGAGTATATAAATGATATACTATCCTATGCCATTTGCCTTTTTGAACAGGATATTTACTTTGATTGAAATCATATTCATATTGCATTCTAATATTTCCGATACTATCCTCAGCAAATGTATGGACACTTAATCTAAAATATCCATTTAAATTTCCTAATGTATAAATTGGTCCTTCCGGGGGTGACTCAGTCTCAAAAAATTGTGTTACAACACTCCATCCAGGTTCACTCTCATAGTCAAAACTTTCAGGTATTAAAATATAAAAGCTGTACCATCTTTCTTCTCCCTTATTTTGATATGTCGCGTATCCTCCATCTGAAGTATGTTGAGGCTCTTGAGCAACTTCTGACCTTTTATTGTTAGGAGTACATGTACATTCCAAGCTTCTTTTGCCTTTATAATAATATTTAGTGGATAAATTAATATTTCTACCTTTGGTCATATCATCACATTTAGTTAAAACATTCTGCCCTTTACCAGTAAACATAGAAGTATCTTCAAAACCTTTGTAATAGTAATTTGGAAAGTGGTTATTATACATATTTTTCATTTCTTCTTTAGATATTTTTCTATTGTAGATTTTTACCTCATCTATTTTACCCTTAAAGAAATTATCCATACCATGTTTGCTGCAGCCATGCATACCTATATAAAAATCCCCTTTATTTGACATTTGTTTTTTAAATTTGGATATAGAATATTTACTATTAGGATTGCAATTTCTGTACACATAAACAGAATCCTTCTTTACATCAATTGTATAAACAAACAGGTGATATGTTTCTGGATGAAATCGTTGTACAGAACGACTCTTATGTCTTATGTATGTATCATTCCCTCCTTTTTCCGTCTCAATCAGATGATATCCTTGATGTTTAAAAGAAAAAGTATAATAATCACCCCAACCTTCAAATTTCGAAAATAAAGTTTCGTCTTTACCATCTTTATAAAATTTCGATTTAAACCAAAATACAAAAGTTTTATTTTTATCATGAACATTAAATTTTTCATCATCGCCACAGTTTAAGTAGTCGTTTTTTCCATCAAACCTCATAGCACTTTCTTGATTTCCGAGATGGTCTGCGGCAAATTGAAAAGTATCAGAAGGAGTTGCATGATTTCCATTACCCGATAGATCATAAAATTTACCTTTTACCTTGTTATCAAAATATTCTTCACTCAGTTTATAATGGGCAACAATCGAGTCATCATAATTTTGAGAAAAAATAAATGTTATTGCTGCTATAATAATAGATATAACTCTTATACATATATCTTTTTTCATCAGTATATATTTACCTCGTTTTTTTACTTTCCTTTTATTAAGAAACATTAGTTAAATATACAAATTTTGTGCCGTCCATTCATTTATATGGTTTTAATTCTCTATTAGAGTGTAGATAATTTATAATAATAAATATATCGATTGATCCCTTATATTTTTGCGCAACTTTTTCCGTATCTCAGGTCTTATTTTCGGGAATACTTACGAACCTGATCTATTCTGATATTTATTAGATATCCCAATTTCAAATAAAATATCCGGAAGGCTATATTGGCAATACTTCTTAGCACAGCCCTTTGACCTCCATCCTTACATATATCCAATCAATTATACACCTTTGCACAAAACAGAAGCCAGCACTTGTCCCCATTAGAAAAGGGGGATACAAAGGGGGTTGTTACAGCGCCGAACTATTCCGTATATTTGGTCATTGATTATTCCTTGTTGATCATTGGATATTCAAAAATTTCAATAATCAATATCCAGCAAGAAATTTCCAATTTTCAATTACCAGGTGCAAAAAAATACGAAGCTGCTAATATCTTACTTTTTATCCCCAACAGCTTCTGCGTTGGTCGCAATACCGCTACCCCCCTCTTTCATTCTCCCCCTGCTGGGGGAGACTCTATGACTGCTATTTTATAGTATTAAGTACAATTCATTCTCCTAAATACAAAAACTAAAGTACAACAGTCCCCCTTAGAAAAGGGGGAAAATAGGGGGTTGTTAACGTCTTATCACATATTTCCAATCATAAAAAAACCAGTTAAAAAAATATGAAAGGCAACTACAATCCCAAGTTAATACCATTAGCAAGAAAATTGAGGAAAAAGGGCACTTTTGCAGAAGTATTGCTTTGGACCCATTTAAAAGGCAAACAAATGCAAGGATTTAGATTTACCCGCCAAAAACCAATCGGTGAATATATTGTAGATTTTTATTGCGGAAAACTTGGGCTGGCTATTGAAATTGATGGAATTACTCATGACGATAAAATTGAATCAGATGAAATCCGGCAAAAAAAAATTGAAAGTCAGGGTGTAGTATTTCTAAGATTTACTTATGACGAAGTCAAAGAAAATACCGAGGCAGTTCTGGAGATAATATCAAATTGGATTGATGAGAATAAAGACGATAGAATAGATATTTAACTGGATCTACATTTGGTTCGAAAACTAAGTCTAGCGCTTATCCGCTAAAACCGTTACCCCCCTCTTTCATTCTCCCCCTGCTGGGGGAGACTCTATGACTACTATTTTATAGTATTAAGTACAATTCATTCTCCTAAATACAAAAACTAAAGTACAACAGTCCCCCTTAGAAAAGGGGGAAAATAGGGGGTTGTTGCAGCTTCACAAACTGGCAAATATCTTACTTCCAAAACCACGCCATCCGCTTTACTCTATAACCGCTACCCCCCTCTTTCATTTCCCGAAAAAAGACCTCCGGGACAGGCAAGATAGTGATGCTACATCAGACAAAACTTTTGCAAATCGCTATATTGTATATATATTTATGAAGAAACAGGGGTTCGGATTTGGTTAAGTTATTTTTTTTATTTCCGGCCTGATGATAATTCCCGTTAAGAAAATTTAACTGCGCAGCGTTAAGAAGCCATTTATTGTTCGTTCGCAAAATTGATAGACAGAAAAGAAAAGTGATATATCCTATCGATTGATACTTTAGCGAAGCCAGAAATCAATTAAGTTTAAATGGCTTTAGCGGAGCAGTTCAATTTTTAGGGAATTATAATCCAGCCGGTGCTTTTTTGGTTACTTTTGTAGCATAGACAAAAGTAACATGCCAGTATATTTGTAGTGATTTTCTGTTAATACGGTGGCGATATATTAGAAATACCCTCAATTATAATTCAGTAAAACATCGTCACTGTGTCAAGTTTGGGTAATGATTAGCTTAGAAAAGGGTAAACAAAGGGGGAGTACAACCTCACAAACTGGCAAATATCTTACTTCCAAAACCACGCCATCCGCTTTACTCTATAACCGCTACCCCCTCTTTCATTTCCCGAAAAAAGACCTTCGGGACAGGCAGGATAGTGATGCTACATCAGACAAAACTTTTGCAAATCGCTATATTGTATATATATTTATGAAGAAACAGGACTTTGGATTTGGTTAAGTTATTTTTTTTTATTTCCGGCCTGATGATAATTCCCGTTAAGAAAATTTAACTGTGCAGCGTTAAGAAGCCATTTATTGTTCGTCCGCAAAATTGATAGACAGAAAAG
>JAIPHI010000172.1 GCA_021735285.1 Fidelibacterota bacterium
AAAATTTGGTATATTGTGCCAATGGCAATTGAGATGATACAACTATATGTGATGGTAAAATTTTAATGCAAGAGGGTTATGTGGAAGGTGAGGAAAAAATAATAAATAAAGCTCGAGAAGTTGCCATTGATTTAGTAAATAGAGAATAGATAAACTAAGTTAAAATCTGGATAAGTGAAAAATTTTATTAGGATAAAATTGTATTTGTTGAATAAATTGGAAGGTAATTTTCAACGGTAAAGACAAAATTTATCAATATTAATACTGGCTAGCTATTTGGCGGTAAGCTTCTCTAAAAGGCACTCCCTGTTTAACTAATTTGTAAGCTTTCTCTGTAGCATACAATTCATCTGTCAATGCTTCTTCGCATTTATCTTTGTTAACCTTGAGGGAATCGAAAATATTAGCGCTAATTCGAAGCGAGGCGTGGGTAATATCAAATACCTCAAAAATTGCCTCTTTGAAGAGCTGAAAATCACGGTGATAGCCCGTGATCAAATTGGCCATCATTGAGCTAATCCGATTTTCCAGTGAAACAACAATATGATATTTAGCTCGCATGAGTTCCAGTACATCTGGATTTTTTTTGTGTGGCATGATGGAACTGCCGGTTAGAAATTTATCCGGTAAAGAAAAATATTGGCAGCCGGGCATGGAAAAAAGGATAAGGTCTGAGGCGTACTTATTGAGATCGTACATTACCAGCTTAAAAATGCTTGCCAAACCGCTTTCGAATTTTCCACGGCTATTTTGACAATAAACTGGATTCTCCTGTACACGCTCAAAACCTAAATTACCGGCAGTGTAATCCCTTTTTATATTGAGAGGTGCACCATAACCGGCCGCCGTTCCGAGAGGGGATTGGTCTATGAATTTTGCATAAAATTTTAAATAATCAAGGTTGTCCCGCATTGAATCCCTGAGCCCTCCAGCCCACATGGCTATTGATGAGGGCATGGCTTTTCTTGTATGGGTGTATCCAGGAAATTCTATATCCCCGTATTTATCAATGAGTTTTTTTATGGATTTAATATTTTCATTAATCAATTCTTCAATATTTTTTATTTCGTCACGATAATATAATCTGAGAGCTGTTAATACTTGATCATTTCTGGAGCGAGCAGTATGAATTTTTTTACCAGTATCTCCCAGTTTTTTTGTTAAATGATTTTCAATGGCAGTATGACAGTCTTCCTCAGATTTTTCAATCTTAAAATCACCATTTTTATGGAGAGAAATGATATTTTTTAGTTCCTTTATTAATTGGTTTTTTTCATTTTCTGTAAGAATATCGATTTCATGTAACATCTCAGCATGCGTAATAGAGGCCCGACAGTCGTATTCTACCAGGCGCTGATCCAGAATATAATCCCGACCAACCGTATAATCTTCCACAATTTCGTCTAATGTATAGCCTTTATTCCACAGCTTCATCTTTATTCCTTGATCTCCATAAATATGGATTTTCTTCTCTTAACACAGCGTGATGGGCTTTTAATCTGATGGCATTAATATTAATGAAACCCTTGGAGTCCTCGGCATCAAATCCGCCTTCGATATCCATACTGGATAGTTCTCTGTCGTAGAGAGAAGTCGGTGATTTGCGTCCCAGAGGATTAATATTCCCTTTGATAAGAGCCAATTTTACTGTCCCTGTAATTCTTTCCTGGCTTTTATTCATCGCATTCATCAAGAAATCCATCTCAGGTGAAAACCATAAACCATTGTAGATTAATTCAGAAAATTTGGGGATCAGGCTATCGCGAATGTGCATGACCTCCTTGTCCATGGCCAAACCTTCAAGGTCTCTATGGGCTGCCCAGAGGATTGTAGCAGCTGGCGTTTCATAGATTCCTCTTGATTTGATCCCGATAAATCTATTTTCTACCATATCAACCCGACCGATGCTATGTTTTTCTCCCAGCTCATTTAGATAATTATAGAAATCGAGTGGATCGGTCTTCTCCACATCATCTTTTTTATTGCTAACTTTTATGGGAATTCCATCTTCGAATTCTATCTCTATGATATCTTCCTCATCAGGAGTATCCTTGATAGATCTGGTGCGACTATAAACGTGTTCCGGAGGCCTTTTTGATGGATCTTCAAGAATGCCGGCTTCATGGCTAATATGCATTAAATTGTCATCCTCACTGTATGATTTTTCTTTGGAAGCTTTGACAGAAATATTATGTTTATCAGCATATTCTAAAAGGTCAGTACGACCCTTGAACTGGTCGAGAAATTCCGGATCTTTCCAGGGAGAAATTATTTTCAGATCGGGAGCTAGAGCATTATAGGCAAATTCAAACCGTACCTGATCATTGCCTTTTCCTGTCGCACCATGCGAGACATATTTTGCATTTTCCTTATGCGCGATCTCAACCTGTCGTTTAGCAATTAAGGGGCGGGCAATTGCAGTTCCCAGTAGATAGCGACCTTCATAGACCGCATTGCCCTGTAAAGCCGAAAAAATATAATCAGTAACGAATTCTCTGCGTAGATCTTCTATATAAACCCGTGAGGCACCTGTCTCAAGAGCTTTTTCCTCTATATCTTCAAAATCTTCTTCCACACCAACATTACCTAAATAGGCTATAACTTCATATCCTTTATTGAGGAGCCACTTTAAAATGACCGAAGTATCTAAACCACCACTATATGCTAAAACGACTTTTTCTTTTGACATTAAAATCCTCTAATAATTAATTAAATATGATTTTCTAGTTCTGGAACCTGCTGGACTAAAGTATCCATAAATTTATTCTTTGAAACGCCTTCCTGTAAAACAATCATTACAGTATCCTCTCCGGCTATTGTACCCAGAACGTGATTCATTTCCATTTCATCAATTAACATCGCTATATTGGGGGCAAATGATGCTGTACATTTCAGAATCGCAATATTGTCCGAAAAGGAAATAGAATGGAAACTTTCCACCGGGAATTTTGTCATGATTGAGTTGTTAGTTCTATGGACTCTATCAGGGAGAGCGTACACATGCCCTTTTTTACGATCAGGTATTTTTATAATCCTGAGGCTGTTCAGGTCGCGGGAAAGTGTAGCCTGAGTTGTCTTAAACCCTCTCTTTTCAAGTTTTTTCTGTAATTCACGCTGACTTGCGATTTTATCCTGGGCCACTATATCTTTTATGATCTTGTGTCTTTTTATCTTATTCATTTTTGTTAATTTTATTAAGTTTTGTATAAATATCAATTATCTGTGCATAAATATACATACAGAAAAAACTGATGTCAAGTAAAAATAATATAATATTGCAGTTAAATTACAAGTGCTATAAGATTATAAAAAATGAGTACTATATGGTAGTTTCCATAGATAATCTGATAAAAATTCAGCATCAAAATATAAATACAATGTAATCAACGTAGCTGGAATAATTATACAGCAATAGCCCGGAAAATATTCTTTCTCCATTAATTTTATAAACAGAAATATATTTAAATCGATATAAAAATTATTCTTATAGTTCTGTATCTTGAATCATCCTCAGCATTTGTTCGGCTGCTGCTGTAGGTCCTTCAATCTCCATCCCAGGCACTCCCAGTCTGGTTCTGATCTGTCCTACGTAAGTATCGTTTTCAAATAATTTACCAAAGAATTTATTTGCAATTTCATCATGGAGAGATTTCATTTGAGGGGGCCCAAATATATTAGCAAAGTAGGAGTGTCGCAAACCTTTATCATCGGTTGTACCTTTACTCATTACAGCACCTTCCCGAAAGACGCGAAGGGCCTCTTCAGGTTTTTCAAACCTTTCAATAATTGGATGGTCCTCATCTATCTCTTCATAATTATTAGCATATAATACAAAATCTATCTCAGTGCCTTTATTTACATTTTTGAAGGTGGTTACCGGCAAAGTAATCCTTGAATTGGTTTTGCCGGGATTACTAATAATAGCGCGATCCAGCTGACCAAAAGCAAAACCGGGTGGATAATCATCCAACCTTTGAAATGCGCCTGTTTCGGTTCCATAAACAATCACTTCACCATTTGAATCTATTTCCAGAGAGCCCATATCATCAGCAATAATTGTCATTTCCTTAAGTTGTTCTTCTGCTAGCCGACGGAACGCTTCTATACTTTCTGATTTACCTGCGCCTGAATCACCTATTAACAGAAAATTACCTGATTTATTATTTTTTAGGGTCAATTTATAGAAAGCACCGTGAAAAGGCATATTGCCATTCATCATTACCCGGGTGTTATGCAGCGTCAACATCATTTTTTTCAGATAGCCGAAGTAGCCAAATTCTTTATCCCTTGGCACAGCTGCCACAAGTAAGTCTTCATCTTCATCATAGTGATAAACAGTAGGCATGTCTCCCAGCCCATCGAGAGCCCCCTCATCAACCCCATAGAGATAAACTGCGTCGGGCTTCTTGTTTAGGTCCTCTTTTTTAGCAAGTTCAAATAAATTACTCAGATGAAAACCAAGTTCATAAAAACTCTTGTGAAAATATGTATAGACTATAATCTTACCTATTTTGGCAGGAAAACACAACCAGTCCTCGCCCTTTACATCTACATAATCAAATGGATTTTTATCAATCTTTACAAATTGTCCTCTTCTTCTATTCATAGGAGGATCAAAAATCAGGGGTGGGTATAATAAAATTTGCCGAATGGTGGGTATATTATTTAATTTTGTATATCTGTCAGATTCTAAACCTACTAGTTCTGACTCAACTGCTATTGTAGCCACTTCAGCTCCAGCATGAACCTGCCGGTAAACCTGGGGATGTTCCCCGGTTATATGTTCCTGGATATTTCTATAAGCCCGTCTAACAAGATGCATTAATTTTTCTACAGTAGTGTTGAAGGTTCGATAGGGACGCTCATCAAGTCGATCACTTTCAGAACTACAAATTACAAAACGGTCAAAGCTACGCCAGTAATTGTAAAAATATTCAGTAAATTCAAATAGAGTCTGTTTATCTTCTAAAAATAACTCCGCTCCATCAACTACATTCGGTACCAATGAAACTTCCAGTTTGGTTAAATATTTGAATGTCTGAATTAAATTTTTAATGTTTTCCTGATCTATTTCCTGACCTTGAAAAATGTCTAACAGGTTTGAACCTCTTGCTTGTAAACTCTCAATACAATTCACAAGCATACTATAGAACATTTCACTTTCGACCAGTTCCTCCGGAGATTCACAAATCCTATCCTTAAGTTTTAATATAACTTTATCCTCTGTGATTTCGTATGAAATCGAATGCATATTTACTCCTCGCTTTTTAATTTTCCGTGATTAAATTAAGGCAATAAATTTTCTACAACAACCAACTTTTTTCTACATAAAACAACGTCAAAAACTGTCCAATACAATTTAGCCACACAGGGGGAGTATATTAGGCATTGTTAAGTTTAACTCTGTAAATATCATTAAATTATGATTGAGTGATAGTGATATTGTTCTTTTTTATATCGAAATACTCCTGCAACTCCTCATAGGTCTTATCGGAGGCTTGAATATCACGCACAATCTGGCCATCTTCAAGTATTCCAATTCTGGTACAAACATCCGCAACATTGGCAATATCATGGCTGGAGATTATCATTGTTGTATTAGTTTTCTCATTTGTTTCTAGTAAAAGATTGTTCAGTATTTTACGGGAGGTAGGATCCAGATTGGCAAAGGGCTCATCGAGC
>JAIPHI010000173.1 GCA_021735285.1 Fidelibacterota bacterium
CCTTAGCCACAATTTCAATCACGGCCTGTTCATCAGTTTCCGGACTGGAAATTGAGTAGTCGACCTCCTGCCATTCTGAGCCTGATGTCTCAAGTGACACTTCTTCTATTAGTTCGTCCTCAGAATTTTTTAACCTCAAACTCATTTGTACAACGCCTTGCTCAGGTTTGAGCCAAACTGATCCATTATAATCATAACCATCCTGAATATAGATCCGCTTCTGGCGGATCCCTGCGCTACCACTATTGGCCTCCAGGCGCACACTTTTCTTACCACTTTCAAACTTCACATTTGCAATCTTAACAGTACCATTCTCAGAAAAAGCTTCCCAGTAGGTTTTAAAATCATCGGCTTCAAAGCCCCGGCCTCTAATTTTTTCGGCAAATAATCCATCAACAACCGAATGATTAATATGTTCCAGGAAATGGCCGTAAATATCCCTGTCAATCCTTCCCATCACCCGATCTGTATCCACCAGTAACACAGAAATACCTGGCTCACCGGCTTTTACACTTTTCTTTTCAGAACAGGAACTTAGCCCCCACGAAATAATCCCCATTAAAATAAGGACTATAAATTTGAATGCAGCATTCCTGTTTTTCATGTTAATTCTTCGGAATAACATAATTCCCCCTTTTTATTTATGAAATAAATTTGGTTCCTTCTTAAATTGAGTGGATAAAAAAAATAGTAACTTCGTAATTTAGCATAAACCATTATAATTAAAATAAATTTTCTACAACAACCAACTTTTTTCTACATAAAATAACGTTAAAAACTGTCCAATACAATTTAGGCACACAGGGAATAAAAACTTACATTTATCGTAAAATAACTTTTTAAAGTATATACGGATAGAATTAATATCAACCTATATTCAACTATTATTTCAATTGTAGAATAGTATAATAAATAATAACAAACTAACAAACTGTTTTTTCTAATTTAAAACTCCCCTATGATTCTAATTGAAAATTTCCCTGGTTAATTAATAATATTCCAGTATTATATGATAATTAATACTGGGGAAAATCAAGAAGGATAACTTGTAAAAAAATATTTTAAATTTGATTTTTAAAAATACACCATAATTTAAAATATCCTTCATTTGCTAAATAAACAATAGTAAATATTGAGATTAGCACCACGTTTCAACGTGGTGGATAGGACAATATAACACCTCTTATTAGTATGCTTCAGCATACTTCCCGAATTTCTGGAAGCCTACTGAAGTAGGCTAAATATTATTTAGTGAGAATGTTTTTTTCCACCAGGCTAAAGCCCTGGTGCTATTCTCAATCTACTAAGCTTTGGATATTACGGAAACCTTCAAGGTATTTCCTTCGCACCTGGAGTATTTTTTGAAAACATTTCTCATCTTCAGTCTTATCTTTCATAAAGTATCTTAGAGAGCCCAAAAATCTAGGTAAAGTGTCATTATTTCCTATATTAAGATTGAAGATTCAAAGGGTGCTTACTTTGTGAGTACCCTTTTTTTTATTTCATGGTAAAGGTGTGGCGAAATTGAGGCGAGATTGAGGCGAAAAAGTGCTTTTTCCTTGCCATTTTAGGCAATATTTATAGCGACTTGCAAAAGTTTTGTCTGATGTAGCATAACTATCCTTAGTTGTGGATTTTCCTGAAGCCTTTAATAGGCTGAAGGGAAAAATAGATCTAAAAAAATATTTATGACAAATTATATTTACTATTTTATAAGACAATTTATATGAAAATCGCTATAAAGAATATGATATATAATTCAAAGCTGTATATAGGAAAGAAAGCTGGCTTGAAAGCAGGGGAAAAATTTCCTGAATTCAACCTTTCAAAGGTTTGAAACCTTTGAAAGGTTATAATAAGAAAGCCCCCTGCAAGTCAGATGCTTACAGGGGGTTAATACTTTGTGGCTCGGGCCGGAATCGAACCAGCGACACAGTGATTTTCAGTCACCTGCTCTACCGACTGAGCTACCAAGCCACTTATCAAATATCGCTTAAAAAGCGGTGTAAATTTATTGTATAAAAACTATAAATCAAATATTTTTTTGAAGATTTTATAAAGGAGAATAATTATCTATCATTCATATCTTAAAGCTACAATAGGATCAAGCTTCGCAGCCTTCATAGCAGGATAAACACCAAATACAACTCCAATTATCAATGAAAAACCAAGGCCAAGAATGATCGACCAGAGCGGAATTACGGGTGGCATGTGTAAAAATGCACTTACAAGCGCACCAATGCCAGCACCAGCAAGAACTCCTAACAATCCACCGGCAAGACATAGAATTACGGCTTCGGTCAAGAATTGATTTAAGATATCAGCTTTCCGGGCACCAATTGCTTTTCGCACACCAATTTCTCGGGTTCTCTCAGTAACTGAAACAAGCATAATGTTCATGATCCCTATACCACCAACTACTAAGGATATTCCACAGATTATTACAGCCGCAATAAAAACAAAACCTGTCAAATCTTTGAGTGTATTCATAACTGTATCTTGAGTAGCAATTTCAAAATCGTTTTCTTCACCAGGTGGTACTTTTCGGATAACTCTGAGAGACCGGATAGCTTCTTCCATGGCTTGCGGAACCATTTCCGGCGATTTGGCTTTGATCATGATCGAGATATTACGATTTTTACCAAATGTTTTTTTAAAAGTAGTAGCTGGAATAGCAACCAGATTATCCTGGCTTTGCCCAAAATCCTGTCCCTGTTCATCCAGTATTCCGATAACCTGGAATCTTTTACCCATAGCTTTGACTTCCTTACCAATCGGGTCCAGATAAGGAAAAAGTTCCTCTACTATATCTACCCCCATGACCATTACATTTCTTCTTTGTTCCAGATCATAATCTGTAAAATAGCGTCCCTCTTTAATATGTCTATTTTGTACTTCCAGCCAGGAACGATCAGCACACCAGGTCTGGATATTAGGTTTGGTAGTCTCATCACGATAGCTCATTCTGCCGCTTCGAGCTATTTCAACCGGACTCATTTTGTCGATGGCTTCGAAATCATATCTTCGCAGTCTTTCCAGCTGCTCAAAGGTTATATCCTGTCTATTATGGTACTTATCATCCAGTCGGCCCATTTGCACAGCAGGATACTTCTGTACTGTAAAAGATGAACCACCAAGAACAGATAAAGTATCTCGCATATAGGCTTCCAAAGCTCCAATTATTGACATCATCCCAATCACAGCCATTACTCCTATAATGATACCCAAAGCCGTCAGGAAAGAGCGTAATTTATGCCCTTTAATTGTATTAATAGCTAATCTGTAACCTTCACTAAAATTCATGATTTTTTCTAGTCCTGATTATTATGAATCTAAATTTAATAGTAATTATCAATTTTTTATGCAACTGGAGGTTTTACATCGACACAGTCGATGTACTCCATAATTATTCATAATGCAAACTCTCGATGGGATCCAGTTTGGCAGCTTGATGAGCGGGATAGAGACCAAAGAAAATCCCAATAAACCAGGAAAAGCCCAGTCCCATAAAAACTGACCAGAGTGGTACAGAGGCTGGAAAAGGTGTTGCAGCACTGATACCAATTGCCACAAAATAACTTAGTATTAAAGCAATTATCCCTCCGAGACTGCAAATAATTACCGATTCTACTAAGAATTGAAAAGAAATTATACTATTAGTCGCACCAATTGCTTTTCTGATGCCGATTTCTTTTTGGCGCTCGGTAACCGAGACCAACATGATATTCATGATGCCTATGCCTCCTACAAGAAGAGCCAGAGTTCCGATTCCTATTGCTGCCGTATAAAGACCATTGGTCAGACTGTCATATTGTTGCTGGATCGTCTCCTGTTGATTAATACTAAAATTATCCTCAGTTCCAGGTTTAAGACCTCTTGAAAAGCGCATTAGATAGCGCAATTTTTCTTTGGTTGCTTCAAACATAGCCTGCTCAACAACCTGAGCCTCGATACTAATGCTCCTATGATAGCCGAAATTCTTAAAGAATGATCCGATAGGAATGTAAACATTAATATCCATATCATTGCCAAAAAATTTACCTTTCTTTTCCATCACTCCGATCACATAAAATGGTTTCCCATTTATCTTAACCCGTTTGCCAAGTGGTTCTTTATTCTCAAACAATTTTTCCTTGATCGTATTACCAATAACTATCCGGTTCTTGCGCCTATCAATTTCCAGATTGGTAAAAAAGCGGCCCTCAGCTATAGAAATATTACTTACTATTTCAGACTCTTTTGTAACACCATTAATTGGCACTTCAGTTAATTTGTCACCATCAAATTTTAATTCCCGGCGAGTACTAAGCGAAGGTGCAATAATTACATTTTCATCATCAGTATGCTCCACTAAATATTTATAATTTTGCATACTAATATCGGGGCGATTGCGATATTTATACCAATCACCATGGCTCATCCAGGGATACTTTTGGATGTAAAGCGTATTACTTCCTAAAAAGGATAATCTATCTTTGAACCCTTCGTTTAACCCTGAAATAATAGAAGCCACTGAAACCACTGTCAAGACTCCAATAATTATCCCCAGAGTGGTGAGCACAGAACGCATTTTATGCTCTTTTAAAGCCTTAAGAGCAATAATAATATTTTCTTTCAACTTTATAAGGAGAGTTATCACTTTTTAACTACTCCTCTATCCTGTGCAATATTACCATCAAGAATATTAATTATCCTATGAGCATGATTGGCTACATGCTCTTCATGGGTTACCATTAGAATGGTATTCCCCTTTTTATGAAGTATATCGAAAAGTTCCATGATCTCTTCACCTGTTTCAGAATCCAAATTACCGGTCGGTTCATCCGCTAATAATAGAGAAGGCCTATTGACAAGAGCTCTGGCAATTGCAACTCGCTGTCTCTGACCACCTGACAGTTCGTTCGGGTTGTGATCTTTTCTATGACCTAATTTAACCTGTTCCAGAGCTTTCTCGGCTCTTTTTTTACGCTCATCTGCTGGCAAGCCACTATAAATAAGAGGTAATTCAACATTGTGAAGCGCACTTGCTCTTGGTAACAGGTTAAAAGTTTGGAAAACAAAGCCTATCTTTCTATTTCTAATTCTTGCCAGAGTATTATCATTCATCGTATGAACTTCTTCTCCTTCAAGAAAATACTGACCTTCCGTAGGAGTATCCAGACAACCAATGATATTCATCAATGTAGATTTACCCGAGCCGGAAGGTCCCATAATAGAAACATATTCATTATTTTTAATTGCTAAATCAATTTTTCTAAGAGCATGGACAGGTACTTTATCCTCTCCATAAGTTTTGCGAATATTTCTAAGGTCTATAAGCGGTACTTGCATTCAGCCTCCAAATAAGAAATTTACTTTATAAATAATACTTGACATATCTATATTAGGGGCATCATATAAATCATTACCATTGATTTTCCAATTATCATTTTTTGAATAAGTATATAAATAGCCAAGATTAGCACCAACTGCAAACCAATCAAGTAGATTATAGCGAAATCCTAGAGAGGGACTAGCAGCAAAAAATTGGGTTTTTATTTGACTGCTATAAGAAACGGGGGTAACATTATCAACATTAGATTCAGAGGTATAGCCTTCCCAGACATTCTCCCA
>JAIPHI010000006.1 GCA_021735285.1 Fidelibacterota bacterium
CTTATCAAGCTACATTAGATTCTGTAATTATTAATGAACTTGGTGACGGGCTATTTTATCAGTATTACAAAATACCGGGAGCTGTGGAAGGTGAAGTCAGAGAAACCTATTTTAACTTTGATTATACCGGAGATAATGCATCCGAAGCAGAACGCAGATATGTAGTTTTGAATGAAGATGGTCAGGAAATTGTAGATGATGTGGATAGTAAAACTGAATCTCGTAGGATGCCTGTCTTTAGAAATACAAATCCAGTATCTCAACATGTTACAGTTACTTACGAATTGGATCTAAGACCTGCTTATGTACATGTCGCAGCCGGGACAACATTAACTGATATTCAAGGCGCTTTCACTATTACCAGTGTAGATCAAATTGATGACGGAGGTGTCTATATGAATGGACCTGCCACCGGTGGTTGGACTGGTTGGGGTACCGAACTCGCAAACTCTGATGAGAAAAAAATGTGGGACGATGGTACCCATGGCGATGCAACTGCTGGAGATACAATTTATGCTGTTCAGTTTGAATATGCCCCTGATAGCAGTAATAATACTATTGGGCAGGAATTTAAATTCGGTATTTCCGGTGGTGATAATGAAAGTGGGTATGGATTGAACCATATAGAAAATATTGATGATACTGAATCTGAAGCTACAATTCACACTCAATGGGGTAGTATAAATCCGAATTTCTATTCACTTTGGGATTATGACAATGCTCAACCGGTTGCTATCGAAAAGGAAGCTGTGACTCCGAATGAATTTAAATTAAGTCAGAACTATCCAAATCCGTTTAATCCGACAACAACTATTGAATACACATTACCTAAAACTACGAATGTAACAATTTCCGTCTATAATTTAGTCGGCGAACTTGTTAATCGTATAACTTATAACAACTTAAAAGCCGGTCAGCATGATTTTATATGGCATAGCAAAGATATGAATGGACACTCCGTATCTTCCGGCGTTTATTTCTATGAATTGCAGGCTGGTAATTTCCACTCGGTTAAAAAGATGGTCCTAATGAAATAGAATCATTATTATTTAGAGCGGGGGTAAATACCCTCGCTCTGATATTTTAAAATTGATTATAAATCCGTAAATTATCCTGATTTTGAGTCAGTCCAATTAAATCATATAATAATTAAAAGTTTTTTCAGTAGAATTTTATGATTTTAATCTCGTTATAAAATAACATTGCAGGAGGTCATTAAATGAGTCCCATTGATTTTGTTATAATTGTAGTCTATATCTTGAGTATGATAATTATCGGCAGCTGGTTCCAGAAAAAAGCCTCGGAAGGAATAGACTCATATTTTCTGGGGAATCGCGAATTACCCTGGTGGGCCCTCGGTGCCTCAGGAATGTCTTCCAATTTGGATATAAGTGGTACA
The DNA here is from genome assembly GCA_021735285.1 of Fidelibacterota bacterium. GTDB lineage: Bacteria > Fidelibacterota > UBA2242 > UBA2242 > JAFGTP01 > JAIPHI01. The sequence goes on from JAIPHI010000006.1 coordinate 1,400, forward strand.
ATGATCATAGTTGCTCTGGTGTATGCGCTGGGCGCCCGTGGATTTTATATTGAAATTCGGGGAGGCGTTACCCTGGTCATGGCTTTCTTAATGGTTGTGATTGGTAAATGGAGCCGCAGAGCCGGAGTAATGACTTTGGCTGAGTGGATGAAAATTCGTTTTGGCGATAAGAAGCAAGGTCATATTGCCAGACAAATTACTGCTATCACTTCAATTTTGATGACAATTGCAATGGTCACTTATTTTGCTATTGGTGGCGGAAAATTTTTAGGTAGTTTTTTGGGAATTCCGGATTTTTTAGGTTTGCCTTCGCATTTTTGGGCTGCAACAGTTTTGATATTTTTGGCCATGATTTATACAGTGGCTTCAGGCCTGCATGGAGTAATCTGGACTGATGTTTTTCAAGGATTTTTAATATTTGCTCTGATTATTTATATTGTTATTCGGGCAATAGGTATTGATCTTCCCCAGGAGTTTGCTGTATCTTTACCTGTAAAAGATTCGGCAGGTGGAGGCTTTCAAACCATAAAGACTACATTTCAAGAATGGACCAGTATTATTCCAAAATTCAGACTCAGCCTGGACCCTGCCACTACATATTCTCAATATAATTTGTTTGGTGTGGCGGTGATGTTCTATCTTTTCAAAGTAATTTTGGAAGGTATGGGCGGCACCGGACAATATATGATTCAGAGATATTTCGCAGCCAGTTCTGATCGAGATGCCGGGCTATTATCCAGTTTCTGGATATTTTTGTTATCCTTTCGTTGGCCTCTGATTGCAGGCCTGGCAGTTTGGGGCGTTTCCTTGACCGGTACTATTTCCGATCCGGAAATGGTTCTACCAGCAGTGGTGCATACACTTCCGATTGGGATTAAGGGTTTTATGATCGCCTGCTTGATGGCGGCTGCCATGTCTACTTTTGACTCAACTGTAAATGCCGGTGCTGCTTACTGGGTCAAAGATATCTATCTCGAGTATATTAATCCGGATGCAAGTGAGGATCAAAAAATTATCCATAGCAGGGGAGCCTCTATCCTGATAGTACTAGCAGGACTTATGTCAACTTTATTAATCAGAAATATCAATGAGATCTGGGGCTGGATTACGATGAGTATAGGAGCGGGATTATTGATTCCTCAACTTATCCGCTGGTACTGGTGGAGATTGAACGGCTATGGATATGCTATAGGAATGGCAGCTGGTACTGTCACCGCTATTATCTGGAAAATATTTGCACCTGAAGGGGCTCGTGAATATAATGCTTTTATTCTTTCCATCTCCTTTTCTCTAATCGCTACTATTGTTGGAACATTACTTACAAAACCTACAGATGAAAAAGTGTTAACAGAATTTTTTAAGAGGACCCGCCCTTTTGGTTTCTGGCATAACATCAGGGAAAAATTTTCAGAAAAATTCCAAAACGAAGTTGCTCGAGAAAATAGAAGAGATATTTTTTCTTTAATAATTGCTATACCCTGGCAAATATCTTTGTTCCTGATGTGGATGATGCTGGTTATGAAAAGATGGGATTTTTTCATTGTATTATTAGTTATAACTATTATATTAAGTACGATTTTATATTTCAGCTGGTATAGACATCTCTCGGCAGAGGTGGATACCAGTCAAGAAAATGTATAACAAACAGGAAAATATTATTATGAGTGTGATTTCTGAAGACCTGATTAATAAGTTAAATCAGATGGGTTTTACAAATTATGAAGCTAAAGCTTATCTGGCTCTGGTGAAAAATAATCCTGCTACGGGATATGAAATTAGTAATGTTGCGCATGTTCCCCGCTCAGTAATTTATTCAACTTTGAGAAAATTGGAATCGCGAGGCTATGTCACTTCTGTTCATGAAAAACCCCGGCGTTATATTCCACTTTCTCCGAAACAATTGTTATCTCGTATGGAATCTGATTTTACTGAAAAAATGGGAATGTTGCGAGAGGAGTTAACTAATTTTGTGGAAATGCCGGAGACAGAAGGATTCTGGAATATTAGAGGTTATGATAATATGTTACAAATTGCTCGCTCTAATATTCAGGAAGCAGAAGAACTTATTTGTATTTCTGGCTGGAAGAGAGAAATTGATGAACTTAAAGAAGACCTGCTTCAGGCCAGGGAGCGGGATGTGGAGATTATTATATTCTCTTTTAATGATATTAAGGAAGATTACGGTCGTGTCTATGCTTATGGGATTGACGAAGATGAATTACGCAAAATATGGAAGCCAAAACTGATTGTAGTAACCGATTCTGAAGAATTAATAATGGGCTCTGCTATCAAAGAAAAGAATCAACAGGCTATCTGGACAGAAAATAGAGCTGTTCTCAATATTGCAATGAACTATATTATCCTTGATATTACTCTGTATGGCCAACGCTATGAAATTGATATTAGTGATAGTGTTATGAAATTGATGACTGAAAGAATAGATCACCTCGATGATCTACTGGATGAAAAATTGGAAAAAAACAAAAAAACTAAATAAAAAATTAGATAGATAACAAAATAATTTTTCAAAGATTTCGCATCTTTGAAAGATAGCCTTACAGGTTAAACAAAATATGCACCCTAAAAAGATCGAGCTTTCAAAAAATTGGAAAGTAAAGTATTATTTTGCTTTTCACGAGGGACAAAATTCCGGATTAAAAGCAAAAGAATTAAAAGGATTAAACCTTCCTGAGTTCTGGTTTGATCTTCCTCCTCTTTCAAAAGTAGTGTACCAAAATAGATTTATTTTACAGAATGAATATCGGTATTTGCAATTGTATTTTGACCGTTTAGAATGTACAGCCGAGATTAAAATTAATAACAATAAAATATATCAGCATTCCGGGAATAGAGATAATTTTTCTATAGATATTAAGCATCATATAAATATAGGTTCCGAAAATCTATTGACTATCATTACCAAGCCTGATGGGCTTGATGGAAGAGTAATGGGCAGGATTTCTTTGCTTGAAAGTGATGAAAAAATAGAGCCTCCAATAAATTATCATAAACAAAAAGCAATCAAGCCTCCTAAGTGGTTGGATGATTGTATTATCTATGAACTATACATTCGGGCTTTTGATCAAGATGGAGATTTTCAAGCTGTAATTCAAAAATTAGACTATTTACAAGAATTAGGGATCAACTGTATCTGGTTAATGCCGATTTTTCCTATTGGGCTCAAACGCAGAAAAGGCTCCCAGGGCAGCCCCTATGCTATTAAAGATTTTAAAGAAATAAATCCTAAATATGGAAGTGCTCAGGATTTTAGAAAATTGGTTGATAAAGCTCATTCCAGGGGTGTGAAAGTTATTCTGGATATTGCTTGTAATCATACAGCCTGGGATAATGAGCTTATCGAAAAAAAACCGGATTGGTTCTCGCAAGATGAAAATGGTGAGATTGTGCAACCTGGTAATACGGATTGGTCAGATGTAGCTGATCTTGATTATAACAATTCCGAAGTGCGGGAGTACATGCTAGAAGTTCTACTCTATTGGGTCGAGGAATTCGATATTGATGGTTTTAGAATGGATGTAGCGGAATTTGTACCGCTTGATTTTTGGGAAAAAGTATTTAAAGAAATGAAGAAAATAAAACCACAGCCCTTAATGCTGGCTGAAGGTGATCATCCTCAGTTGCATGCTAGTGCTTTTCACCTTTCTTATGGCTGGAATACGAGGTTATCTCTACTTAGAATTCTTAATTACAATCAATCTGCAAAAGCATTTCAAAAAGTTGTAGAGCATGAGCAAAAGGTCTATCCTAAAAACACACTTAAAATGCGTTTTACAGAAAATCATGATCTGGAAAGATCCCGTAAAATTTTCGGGAAAGGGGAAAGCAAGCTCGCGGCTTTGCTTTGTTTTACTATTCCGGGAGTCCCAATGGTCTATACCGGTCAGGAGCTTGGCGCTTCACATAAACCATCGCTATTTGAAAAGGATCCAGTAGATTGGAGTCAAGTTGACCGGGAATTACTAAAGTTTTATAAAACGCTGATTGAAGTCAGAAAGCAAAACCAACTCCTGGCAAAAGGGAAGATTAGATTTTTAGAAAACTCCCAGGAAAATGTGGCAATTTCATTTTTTAGAGATGATGAAAGTGACCAATTACTAATAGTCGCCAATACTTTAGACTACGGTCTGGATATTGATATATATACAAAAAATTTGATAAAAGTTCATCAGCTTGACAGAATTTTGGGGAACAGTGTCATATATCAAATTCAGGATGGAAAAATTACTATGCAAATTCCTGTCTATGGTTTTGGTGTATATCAGATAAATGATTAAGGCCAATCTAATGCGAAAATATTATTATATATTATTTATATTGATTTTTACAGATCTGATTTTTTCTCAGATAATAACTTCCGAGCCAACCTATCCTACTGCTAATGACTCGATTGTTATATATTATGATGCTACAAAGGGTAATCAGGAATTAGAGGACTTTAGTGGCGAAATTTATGCACATACAGGATTGATTACAGAAAATAGTACTGATGGAACAGATTGGGAATACTTGATAGCAGATTGGTCAATCAACCTTCCCAAAGCAAAACTAGAAAGAGTGGAAGGTCAGCCTAATCTTTATAAACTTGTTATAGGTTATCCTCGAGAATTTTATATAGACCATACTACTGGCAACCCTCCTCCTGCTGATGAAAAGATAGAGAAATTGGCTTTTGTATTTAGAAATAATGATGGAACAAAAGAGGGAAAAACTGAAGACGATGGAGACATATTCTATCAATTATACGAACTGGGCATAACAGTGGTAATCGATAGCCCTCAGGTAGAAAATAAGTTTAATAGTCCTATGCGCTCTCCGATTTTTAAAGAATTAGGAGATACATTGAATCTTCGCATCAGTGCTGCTGCTATTGGAACTCAAGTTGATTCATTTTTAGTATTAAAAAATGACACGGAAGTACTCAAATCAGATAGCGATTCCTTAGTCGAATATAAGGAGGTATTGTATAATTGCGGAGGTTACGAATATAGTGCAATTGCTATTGATACATCAGGACGGCGAGATACCACCCGTCTTGGATTAATGGTAAATCCGGAGCAAGAAAAGCAAGCGATACCCGAAGGAATTAAACCAGGAATTAATTATCAGGAAAATGGAGATGTGATCCTGGCTCTGTTTGCTCCTTATAAAGATTTTATCTATGTGATTGGCGATTTTAATGATTGGCAGGTTGCTGAGGATTATTTCATGAAAATGGATTCTGTTTCAGTGGATTCGGTTGTGTATTGGTGCCGCATCAAAGACCTGGCAAATGATCAATATTATGGCTTCCAGTATTTAATTGATGGCGAATTAAGGATCGCGGAACCATATACAGAACTGGTTTTGGATGCCTGGCATGATCAGTATATTGATAAATCCACTTTTCCTGACATGCCACAGTATCCTTATGAGAAAACTGAAGAATTAGTGGGTGTCATTTATAATAAAACTTCCGATTTCAATTGGACTGATTCTGAGTTTCAGCCCCCTGATAAAGAAAAATTAGTAATTTACGAATGCCTAATCCGAGATTTCATTAGCGAGCATAATTATCAGACTATGTTAGATACTTTGAGTTATTTAAAGAGACTGGGCATTAATGCTATCGAATTGATGCCGATTAATGAATTTGAAGGTAATTCCAGCTGGGGCTATAATCCTTCTTTCTATTTTGCACCGGATAAGTATTATGGCCCGCCTGAATCATTAAAGAAGTTTGTAAATGCCTGTCATGAAAATGGGATTGCTGTGATTGGCGATCTTGTACTCAATCATTCTTATGGACAATCGCCTTTAGTTCGAATGTACTGGAATGCTAGTCAGAACCAGCCTGCAGCTAATAATCCCTGGTATAATGAAAAACACAATTTTTTCAACCCTTCTGCTCAGTGGGGTTATGATTTGGACCATGACAGCAAACATACAGAATATTTTGTCGATAGAGCCACCAGCTACTGGATAACTGAATTCCATTTTGATGGCTATAGATTTGATTTTACCAAAGGATTTACTAATACTACTTTTCCTGCCAGTGGTGATAATTCATGGGGTAGCGATTATAATAGAGACAGAATTCAAAATTTAAAACGTATGACTAACCAGATGTGGAATGTAAATCCTGATGCCTATGCAATTTTTGAACATCTTGCTGTCAATCAAGAAGAAAGAGAACTTGCGAACCATGGGGTTTTGCTTTGGGGCAATATGAATTATAATTATAATGAAGCTGCGATGAGCTATCATAGCGATGGTAAATCTGATTTTTCCTGGGGCTATTATGATAATCGAGATTGGGAGCAGCCTAACCTGGTCACATATATGGAAAGTCACGATGAAGAAAGGTTAATGTATAAAAATTTAGAATATGGGTATAATGATAGTTCTTATTATGATAAAATATATTATGATATTACAGAATTACCGATAGCACTTAATCGTATGGAACTGGCCAACGCCTTTTTCCTCACCTATCCCGGACCTAAAATGATCTGGCAATTTGGCGAATTGGGCTATGATAAATCTATTGATAGTTATGGAGGCAGATTAGCAGAAAAACCCCCAGCCTGGGAATTAGGATATAACGAAAAGGGAAAACGCTTAGAATTATTTAGTACTATCCAAAATCTAATCCAGTTGCGGAAGAATAATAGTATCTTTACTAGTCCGGCTACAAATGTTACGATGGATGTAGATGGTACTATTAAAAAGATAAAATTGACAGGCTCAGGCAATGTCTTTATTGTTGGTAATTTCGGAGTAATATCTCACGATGTTGAGGTCAATTTTTTTCATGGTGGCAATTGGTTTGATTTCTTCAGCGGGGATACTTTAAACATTTCCGGTTCGGAATTTTTTGTTTATGGTCCTGGCGAATTTCATATCTATAGTGATCGGAAATTTTTTACTCCCCCAGAAAATCCTGTCAAAATCGAAGACCAAAATAAAACTAATCTACCAAATAAATTTACTCTTACCCAAAATTATCCCAATCCATTTAATAGCTCTACAATTTTTGAATATTCTGTAGAAAAAGAATCGAATTTAAAAGTGAGAATATATGATCTCCAAGGAAGATTAGTGTTTTTTGAAAATATTGGCAGAAAATCTCCCGGATATTATAAATATCATTGGAATGGGCATAATCAATTTGATGAAGCACTTGCGTCAGGTATCTATTTCTTGATTTTTGAAAGAAAGGCTAAAAGGCTAATGAAAAAAATGACCTACTTTAAGTAAGAGCCTAATTCTGTACATTTTCCGATTCGACTATTCCAAGAAAAATTCAAAATATTTTTTTAATTCCCATTATATTCTATTCTATACATTATAACCTATATTATAGACAAGATTGCTATCAACTCCTTCATATATGAAGGGGCTTCCGGTAAACTAATCACCTCTATATTCAGAACTCCCTAGCTCATGATTTTTATAAAATGTTTAATCTAAATAAAAACAATACTATAATTGCAATTAATAGTCTAGTCTAAAAATAAAAATCAGATTCTAAAAAGAGACGAAAATACTACATTTTTGTAAACCGTATTTAGTAGAGTTGCAAAGTGGTGATGTGGCGAAGTGGTTTTTTGTTTATAGGGTAAGTTATCTATTTTGTCCTCTGATTTTTTAGTTTTTTAAATTTTTTAAATATTAATAAAATCAAAATTTTAGTATATTGGCTCATTCTAATAGATCGGAAGCAAGGAATATTCTTTTACGACTTTTCTACTCGACCACTTTCCCACTTGACTACTTTCCCACTATACAACATCCCCACTCGACCAATCCATAATTCAAAATTCTTAATTCTCAATTTAGAAAGTTTCCCATTTCCATTTATCTCAACATTTAGATTTGGTCTCTTTCTATTTTCTCTGAGCCAGGGAACTCTGATATTAAAACCGGGTAGAAGGTCTAAAAATATAGAGATGTTTTCTATCCTCCAGAGTGTTATTAATTTTCTTCGTAATTACTGACCCAATACTAGAATTATAATTTGAGGAGATAGTCATTTTTGTAATTCTGATTTAATGGATTGGACAGTAGAAAAAGTAAATATGCAGCTAGGATTTTATCTTGCAAAATACAGTTTTGGATTTTCCTGAAGCCTTCAATAGGCTGAAAGGACAAGTAGATTTAACTAGTATTTGTAATAACTTATAAACTGGTTTTAATTATTATTTTTAGGCCTATTGCTTTTTGATTTTATTGGCGGGTTAAACTTTCATTAAAATATCTTATTTTGCAATACTTCTTGTCCATTTTTGTCGGTTGTGGGTTAATCAGGTGACAAAAAATTTGGTAAACTTTGAACTTAATTGATAAAATGTACTGATATGACTATATTTTAGTGTGTCATAATTCTTTTGGACTTTCAATTTATATTTACAGAGTGATATTATGGAAAAAGTTAAATTTGTTTGTACTTTTATTATAGTTGTATATTCCTTTTTATTTGCTAATGAAGTTGATTTCAAATCTTCAAATCTTCCCATAGTTATAATTGATACTGGTGGGGAAGACATACTTGATGAACCTAAAATCATGGCTAATATGAAAATTATTTGGAATGCAGATGGATCGAGGAATTATATTACTGATACTTGCTATAATTATAATGGTTGGATTGGGATAGAAATGAGAGGTGCCTCTTCTCAAGACCGATATCCCAAAAAGCAATATGCAGTAGAAACCAGGAATAAGGATAAAAGTAATAATAATGTAAATCTGCTTGATCTTCCCAAAGAAAATGATTGGATATTACACGCGCCCTATAGTGATAAAACATTTATGCGTAATTTCCTCGCTTATGAATTAAGCCGGGATATGGGTTGGTATGCAAGTCGCTGCCGTTATTGTGAATTAGTTAAAAATGGTGAATATATGGGTATTTATATTTTAATGGAAAAAATAAAAGAGGATGATGATAGAGTTGATATTAGCACCCTGAAAGAAGATGAAATAAGTGGAGATGATTTGACCGGTGGCTATATTATAAAAATTGATAAATTTGAAGGAGCCCAGATTGGAGGATGGTATTCAAGTTTTCCTGCTGATAATGGCGCTAATATTTACTATCAGTATCATGATCCCGATGGGGAGGATCTGGTACAAGAGCAGAAGGAGTATATCCAGGATAAAATTTATAATTTTGAGGCGGTTATGAAATCCAGGGAATATGCTAATCCTCAGGCTGGATACAGTTATTTTATCAATGTAGCTTCCTTTGTGGATTACTTTTTACTAAATGAATTAACCCATAATATTGATTCCTATAGATTAAGCACCTATCTTTACAAGGATAAGGATAGCGATGATAAGAAAATATATGCTGGACCGGTTTGGGATTATAATTTGGGATTTGGAAATGCTGATTATTACCTGGGATGGACATCTGAAGATTGGATACTGGATATCTATAAAAATGATGGTGGATTTAAGCGGGATCATTATCAACCACCCTTTTGGTGGAGTAAATTATGGAATGAACCTAATCTAAGAGCCCAGGCCGAGGACAGATGGCAGCAATTACGACAGAATATTTTCTCTAAACCTGTTATTTTCGCCAGAATTGATTCTATTGCAAATTTATTAGACGAGGCAAAGGATAGAAATTTTCAACGCTGGTCTAATGTTTTGGGACATGATATTTGGCCCAATCCATCGGGATATGCTGAACGTACCACCTATGAATCGGAAGTCAATTATCTAAAAAATTGGATCAATGATAGAATAGATTGGATGGATGATAATATTAATGATTATCCAACGAAAATTGATAACAATAGTCGAATAAATAGGCCCGAAAAATTTATTTTATATGAGAATTATCCTAATCCTTTTAATGCCCATACAATTATTTCTTATAAAATACCCGCTGCAGCCTATGTTAAAATTGACGTCTTAAATATAAAAGGGCAATTAGTTGACAAATTATTTGAAGGACAGCAAAATGCAGGATTACATTCAATTCAGTTTGATGGTAAGGGACTAAATTCCGGAATATATTTCTACAAGGTGAATATAAATAATGAATCCTTTACTAGAAAATGCTTGCTTATCAAATAATCAATTCATGTCAGTTTTAGGTTATCCATTTTTATTCTTCATTCATGAATAAAGCGATACAATTATTAGTGAGTACTTTTATCCTGGAAAAATCATGTACATAATGAAGGATAAAAAACCGTACTTTCTGAGTAGAATTATGGTTTACAAAAGCTGTAATTATTATTATATTGAATTTGATGTTTTTTTAAATTTTATGTTAAACCAGGTAATTTTAGGACTATCGAATTGAAATGAATAAAGAATCTAAGAGTTGGTTATTCTTAAATAAAAATTTAAACAAAATAAAGGAGTAATTAATATGCAATACAGGCAACTTGGTAAAACAGGCTTCAAAGTTTCAGAAGTTTCCCTGGGCACCTGGCAATTAGGTGGCAAGTGGGGAACTGATTTTGATGAAGAAAAAGCAGAGAAAACTCTTCATACAGCTATTGATAATGGAGTTAATTTTATAGATACCGCTGATGTATATAAAGAAGGGAAAAGTGAAAATGTCGTTGGAAAGGTAGTGAAATCAAGAAGAAAAGAGGTGTATGTAGCAACAAAATGCGGAAGAAGATTAGATCCTCATACTTCAGAAGCATATACTCCAGAAAGTTTAAGAGAATTTATAGAAGATAGTTTGGCTAATACTGGTTTAGAAACTCTGGATCTGATTCAGCTTCATTGTCCGCCCACTCATGTATATTACCGCCCTGAAATATTTGAAATGTTTGATAAACTAAAGGATCAGGGTAAAATTCTGAATCTAGGTGTAAGTGTAGAAAAAGTTGAAGAGGGGATGAAAGCCATAGAATATCCTAATGTTACCTCTGTGCAGATAATTTATAATATGTTTCGTCAGCGGCCCGCAGAACTATTTTTTGAGCGTGCAAATGAGAAAGATGTTGGTATCATAGTTCGGGTCCCTTTAGCCAGTGGTTTATTAACCGGCAAATTTACCAGGGATACTCATTTTGAGCCTGGAGACCATCGTAATTTTAATCGAAATGGTGAGGCCTTTGATGTGGGTGAAACCTTTGCTGGGATCGATTTTGAACAGGGTTTAGAAGCAGTTGAGAAACTTAGAAAAATTTTTCCGAATTACGATAATCTAGCTCCTGTTGCCATTAAATGGATTTTGATGAACAAGAATGTCTCCTGTGTTATCCCCGGAGCTTCAAAAATTGAACATGTCAAAAGCAATATATCCGCTTCGGAATTGCCCTCTATTCCTGATGAAAAAATGAAGCAAGTTGATGAAATTTATGAAAAATATATTAAGGACTCTGTACACCAAAAATGGTAGAGCCAGGAAAAATTAATTGTTATTCTGTTTTGGATTCACTTTAAATTCAAAATTAGTGAGGAAAAGTAAGTATGAAATATAGACAACTCGGTACAACAGGATTTAAAGTATCTGAAGTTTCCCTGGGTACCTGGCAATTAGGAGGAAAATGGGGAACTGATTTTGATTCCAAAAAGGCAGAGGAAACTCTAAATACAGCTATTGATAAGGGTGTTAATTTCATAGATACTGCTGATGTATATCGGGATGGTAAAAGTGAAAATGCTGTAGCAAAAGTAGTAAAATCCAGACGAGAACAGATATATGTGGCCACAAAGTGTGGGAGTAAACTGGAGCCTAAAATAGCGGAAGCTTTTACTCCTCAAGTATTGCGCAAGTTTGTCGAGGATAGTCTGGCTAATACTGGTTTTGACACCCTGGATTTAATTCAGCTTCATTGTCCCCCCACTCAAGTATATTACCGCCCTGAGATTTTTGAGATGTTTGATAAGTTAAAAGACCAGGGTAAGATTCAGAACTTAGGAGTTAGTGTTGAAAAAGTTGAAGAAGGCCTAAAAGCAATAGAATATCCCAATGTTACTACTGTCCAAATAATTTATAATATGTTTCGGCAACGACCGGCCGAATTCTTTTTTGAACAGGCCAATAAAAAAGATGTAGGAATTATAGTCAGGGTGCCTTTGGCCAGTGGATTATTGACTGGTAAGTTTTCAAAAAATACTCAATTTGGCAAGCAGGACCATCGCAATTTTAATAGAGATGGCAAATCTTTTGATAAGGGTGAGACTTTTGCCGGAGTGGATTATGAGACAGGTTTGCATGCAGTGGATGAACTTAAAAAAGTTTTTCCGGAACACAATAATCTGGCCCCGGTTGCCATTAAATGGATTTTGATGAATAAGAATGTTTCCTGTGTGATTCCCGGAGCTTCCAAGATCGAACATGTTAAAAGCAATATATCAGCTTCAGAACTGCCATCTATTCCAGATGAAAAAATGGAGCAGGTGGAAGAGATTTATGAAAAATATATTAAAGCTTCGGTACATCAAAGATGGTGAAATTTAATCAAATAATTCATCGAGGTATTGCCTCGTACTCTAATCATTGTGGAATAATGAACTATAGCGTTCATTAACCTTATTATTTCTGGTGGCTATTGCCAGCGCTTTTTTACTGCCAATGACAATCAATAGCTCCTCAGCTCTTGTAATACCTGTGTAAAGTAAATTACGTTGCAGCATGATATAATGCTGGGTAGTGATCGGCATGACAACACAGGGGTATTCACTTCCCTGACTCTTATGAATGGAGATTGCATAGGCCAGAGTTAGTTCACCTAGATCAGGATAATCAAAATCAACTATCCGGTCGTCAAATTTTATTTGAACTAGCTGGTTTATCTCATCTATATTTGTAATAAATCCATGATCGCCATTAAATATTTCTTTGTCATAATTATTTCTAAGCTGCATAACCTTATCACCGATCTTATATTTGTTGCCACCCCGGCTTAATTCTATTCTGTTGGGATTAAGTCGCTCTTGCAGAAGCTCATTCAGTTGGGAAGCGCCGGTTTCACCGCGGTACATTGGTGTTAATACCTGAATATCTCTTATTGGATCATAATTATATTTATCAGGTAGCCGGGTTTTGACCAGTTCTAGAATTAGCTTTTGAACCTCTTCAGGATCATCTTCTTCAAGAAAGAAGAAGTCTGAATTGGCTCTGTTCTTAATATCAGGAAAATAGCCTTTATTGATTTTATGAGCGTTGGTAACTATTTTACTTCTTTCTGCCTGGCGAAATATTTTTTGTAATGCGATGACCGGGATCTGTTTTGAATTAATCAGGCTCCTGAGAACACTGCCTGGACCAACAGAAGGCAGTTGATCTACATCACCAACCAGGATTAAAATTGTTTTATTGCTAAGGGCCTTTAATACTGAATTCATCAAAACTATGTCGATCATGGAAACTTCATCGATCACCAGTAGATCAGCCTCGAGCGGATTATTTTCATTATATTTAAAGGTATGGTTGCGAGGTTGATATTCTAGCAGCCGGTGAATTGTTTTGGCTTCCAGACCAATGACTTCACTCATTCTCTTCGCAGCGCGACCTGTTGGTGCGCATAATTTTATATTATGGTTAAGCTGTTGATGAATATCGATAATTCCCTTCAGAGTTGTGGTTTTTCCCGTCCCCGGGCCGCCAGTCAGTATTATTATTTTTTCTTGAATTGATTTTCTAATCGCACTTAACTGTTTTTCTGAATAAAAATCTGAGTTAAGTTGTAGTTGCTTAATTTTATTTTTTTTAATATCGGGTGAACCTTTTAGATGTTCTTTGATTCTATTCTCAACCCCCTGCTCTGCGTAATATAAAGAAGGAAGGTATATTTTGCTATCTTCCTTAATAATATCCTCTTTTTCAATTAAATCTCGAAAAACAGTATTTTCTTTATCAATATTGACATTAATTAATCGTTTACATTCCTTGAGCAGTTTTTCAAAAGGGAGATATACGTGACCGTTATTTGAAGATTCATTCAATCCATAGATAATACCAGCCCGCACTCTGCGATAATCATCTCCTGTGATGCCCAATGACTCAGCAATTTTATCAGCGGTTTTAAAACCAATCCCCCAGATATCATAGGTTAGCTGATAGGGATTCTCTTTGACTATCTTAATTGCGTCGTGTTGATAGGTTTTGTAAATTTTGGTGGCAAAAGTCGTTGATATCTCATGACTCTGAAGAAAGATCATGATATTTTTGACCTCCTTTTGCTCCTCCCAGCCATTTCTAATCATTTCGATCCTTTTGTCACCTATTCCGTCAACTTCAGCCACTCGATCCACATCATTCTCGATTACATAAAGAGTTTTATCTTTGAATTTATTTACAATTCTTTCTGACATTTTGGGGCCGATTCCTTTAATTAGGCCGGAACCTAGATATTTTTGAATGCCGGTAATAGTCCCGGGATACACAGTTTCAAACTTTTCAATCTTGAATTGCCTTCCATACTGAGGATGGGAAGTCCATTCACCGTAGAGTTTAACTGTTTCACCTACATTGACACCAGGAAGATGACCTACGGCTGTAGCACCATTGGATAATTGGGCAACAGCATAACCATTTTCTTCATTGTAATAGGTAAAGCGTTCTATGGCAGCCTTTATTTTCATAATCGTAATTTAATAGCTTATTATTACAAATTATACCTGGAACTGGAGTGATCCGGGGAGAATAGATATGGATTGAGAGCAAATTAAAAGATACAAATCACCGCATTAATTTTAAATTGTATAATGATTTTGATGAACTGAGATTCTATTAGATCAAAATTATTTAATTAAAAATACATACTGATAGTAATACAATCAATTCTCCAGCCGGTTAGTTCGATGTCAATATCCTGAAGATTTGTATTTTCAATTTGAATATTTTCCTGATTACCACTCCACCATTCAGGATAAGGAGCTTCCATGTCTTCCGTTTTTAATTTGTCAGTTTTCCCCCAGAAATAACCACCGCTTATATTTAATGCCAATCGCGGAGTAATAAAGTATTGGAAATTAATTAAACCCTGATAACCAAGAAAGTCATCGGAGTCTTCATCAGGAATTTCTCCGTCGCTGATTAGCCGGCCTTGCCCATGGAAATAGTCAGGATTATTTGAAGGGTCTCCATCAGTGATATTGTCAATATAGAAAAGTTGTTTTTCATAATTTATCACCCCACCGGAAATACCACCCCCAATATTGATATTAAAATTTTGGTTGACTAAATAAACATAAAAGAGATTGAGCGCTAGATCAAAACCACTACCATCGGTCTCAAAATAGAGTTGGCGATGAATTGGGCCATATTCATCAAAACTATCATTATAATCATAACTCCCAAATTGACTGGCGGTATGGTAATTGGCAAAGAAAAGGCCAAAAGTAGAACTGGCCAGCCAATGTTTTGAAAAGCGGTAATCCAGCTGCAAAGCAATGGGCTGCAAAAGCCAGCTGGCACCATCCTTATCACGTTCACAAAGATCTTCTACTTTGCTTTCTTCCTTATCTTGAAAAGCTGCTACGAATCCTTCCCATTCATTACCTATTTGTTGCACACCAAACAGTTTCAATCCGATTCCAATTCCCATTCTTTCAACATACTCCATTTGTAATTGTTGAGCTCTCTCAATCAACTCATCTTTGTTCAAAGTTATTTTGCGAGCAATTAATATTTCACCGGTTGCAACAGAAACCAATCTTGTATTGATATTAAAAACAGCACCTAATTCCGAAACACTACCTAGAAGAAGAACATTAGCATTCAGCATTTCGCCAAAGCTAACTGCCTTACTTTCGTCAGTAAGTCCACTTAATTGCAACTTTTGTTCTTCTAATATTTTATCAATCTTTTCCCGTTCTATAGTATTAAAAATCAATGATTCTGAAAAGTAAGTTCTGAGTAATTCACTGACAGACTGGCCAATCTTTTCCTGATTGGCTGTCTGAGATAAGTTCTCAAGATCTAAAATTGCTATATTGTGTTTGAAGGCGGGATTCACTTTTTCTTGATAACTATTAGAAAGTTCTCTGGATAATTCCCTAATTTCAAGATTAATGGCTGAATCTTTACATAGTACTGTTGAAAACAATAAAATTGTTGAAATAATGAAATGCCTGAAACTCATTGGCCCTCGCCCAATAATTTTTATCCCCTAAACTTATTTTCATTTTACGTAAAAAATTTCTATTAATCAAAATATTTTTTTCAAATTATAATATTGCTATTTAATAACAACTTTATTTGATAAGTATACATCTCGTTTTCTTGAAATCCAATAATCAATCAGGTGGATTATGAGATGTTAATCCGGGCCCTTTAAATATGAGATGCGTTATTTCCAGAAGATTATAAAATTTATTAGCTTATAACTGATATATTTTAGTAATTAATTGCGAATTATAGTGAAAAATAGTGTGATTTAATTTTTAAATTTTTTATATTAAAGACCAATTTTCAAATGGTTATTTGGAGGCCTCATATTTTTAATGAAGAAGGATGATTTAAATAAAATCATGCTTGAAAATTCTAATTCGGGTATTTTCCTATTTCAGGATGGCGAATTCATCCATGCGAATCAAGAATTTCAGAATATATTGGGGTATAAACAAGAGGAGTTAAATCAATTTCATTTGTTCGATCAAATACATCCGGATTTCAGATCTGAAGTAAAGAAAATATTTGTTAATATTCCAAATGATAAAAATGAGGGGCTTCCTAATAAGTTTGTGTTCCAGTTTATGCGTAAAAATGGGAAATTGATTTGGCTCCAATTGAGACCTTCTGCAGTCCGGTTCAAGGGGGATAAAGCCCTTCTGGGAAATATAATTGATATTACTGATAGAATAGAATGGGATATTATACAGCATAGGAAGATAAATAAAGTGCTTTCCGATGAATATACAAAGACAGAAAAAAAACTGGACGTAAAAGAAAAAGAGACAACGAGGATTAGAAACAATCTTAACAAAACTGAGAAACTTGCTTTACTTGGTGAATTTTCTGGTAATATTTCTCATGAACTCAAAAATCCTCTGGCAGTGATTGATGGTTCTGCCAGATACCTCCAGCGCAATCTTGATGTTAGTTCCAAGTCCATTAGTAGGCATATTGATAGAATTCGAAGAAATGTGCAAAAATCCAGTAAGATTGTTAATTCAATCAGACAGCTGGAGAACCTGGAGCAAGCGGATTTTGAGAAATTGCAGATTAATTCTCTTATTAAAAAAGTTGTAAGTGAGGTCTCAGTCCCTGATTCAATTGCAACCCAATTTAGATTTAAGGAACAAAATGTATTTATTAAGGGAAATTCCAGTTTACTGGAAATAGCCTTTAAAAATATTATTAAAAATGCAATTGATGCTATGCAAGGTGAAGGCGAATTAAAAATCGGGCTAAAAAAATCAAAACAAGATAGGATTGCAATCAGTTTTCAGGATACAGGGAATGGTATCCCCCCAAGAAAAATGGAGAAAATATTTCAACCATTTTATAGTACGAAAAAAGATGGACAGGGATTTGGATTGCATCTTGTTAAAAAAATCATTGAATCTCATGAAGGGCAGATAGATGTTGATTCAACTCCGGAAGAGGGGACGGAGTTTA
The DNA here is from genome assembly GCA_021735285.1 of Fidelibacterota bacterium. Lineage (GTDB taxonomy): Bacteria > Fidelibacterota > UBA2242 > UBA2242 > JAFGTP01 > JAIPHI01. The sequence continues at coordinate 18,948 of JAIPHI010000006.1, forward strand.
TTATAGATATGCCATATTATTATATTGTTTAATCAAATAATTCCCCGAGGATTTTCTCAAGTTTACTAAATTCTAAGGTTGATTTGTGATATCCTGAACAGACTCGCGTTTAATTAGTTTAATTGGCATAATTGTGTTCATATTTTTAGGATTATTATCATCGAGGGATTTAAGAAGAGTCCTGACCGCAATCGAACCGATTTCCTCTTTGTAAACTCTAACAGTCGTTAGAGGTGGGGAAGATATCTTTGCCATATTAATATCGTCAAAGCCAATCACGCTAATATCTTCAGGAATTCTAAGTGATCTCTCTTTGATTGCTTTGTATCCATGTAAGGCATTGATATCATTGGCTGCAAAAATAGCAGTTGGTGGGGGCTCCACAGAAAGGAGCTGGTTCGTCAGTTCATAACCGCTTTCAATTCCTCCTGTCCTGATATATTTATCCAGAAAATTAATATTGTTATATTTAAGAGCTTTTTTATATCCATCTAATCTCTGTGAAAAGCTTAATCTATTGATATCGCCGGAGATTAAACCAATTCTTTTATGACCTTTATTAATTAGATACTGGGTTGCAATAAAAGCTCCATGTTCATTATCAATTAATACCTGGGTATAATTTTCAGAATAGGTTTTTGGATCTACTAAAATCGAACTGGTTTTCAAAGTTTTTATTTTTTTTATAAACGCTTCGTTCAAAGCCCCGACTATTATTAAACCATCAATTTTTTTTGTATCGATACTTTTTGGAAATCCACCACTATAATTAGCAGATATTAGTTTTAAAACCAGATCATAATTATTCAATGCTAATTCTGCTTCAATTCCTTCCAGAACTCTGGAGTAGAATGGATTCATAGAGAGTGGCTGATTGTCACGACAAAAAATTACTCCGATATTACCTGTTTCGTCTTTTTTGGAAGAAGGTGTTGTATAATTGTAGGCCTCTGCTATTTCAACTATCTTCTTTCTCGTTTTTTCACTGACATCACTTTGATTGTTGAGTGCTTTCGAAACTGTAGATATTGAAACATTAGCTGCTTTTGCTATATCTTCAAGTTTTGGCATCCTATCCTAAACTCCAATTCAATATTCCCAAATACTTACTAAATTTAATATAAATTTTAGATAAAAAGTACTAATTATTTAGTGCTTTTTAGTGATTATTGCATCTATGGAGGTGCTTTTAATCCTATAAAACCATGTAAAACAAAATAATATATAATCAGTAATAGGTTTGTCTAAATTCAATTCCGCAACTGCTAATGTGCAAAATAATTATTAAATTTATGCAGTAATTATTTTTGTATAATAATTCAAATTAGAAATATGTAAGCTAATTATTAATAATAATATAAAATATATATGTCGTATTTTTAAATGTCCGGAAAAGCAGACTAAGAGTGAAAGTCATAATATTTTTACATTCATGATGTCCATAAAAAATTAAATAATTAAAATCAAAATAATAGCGAAAATAAATAACCCTATAAATTTAATAAAATAAATACAATAGATAACTAAAATAGTAATAAGATAAACGAAAATACTTGAAAAAATCGAATCTATATAATATATTATATACCGTTTTCGAAAATTTGTTTTCTAGGTAGCCAGAATTAAAACCTGGATTTAAATAAGGAGAAGCCTACTTTATGGAACTGCAATTCATTGATATAGCCATTATTCTTTTGTATATGGCAGCTATTACGATCATTGGTTTTGTGATGAAAAAGCGTGCTGAGCAAGGGGAGAAGGAATATTTGCTGGGAGGCAACCGCTTACCCTGGTATCTTTTAGGTTTATCCAATGCATCCGGAATGCTGGATATTTCCGGTACAATGTGGCTGGTGACAATCACTTTTATTTATGGTCTGAAAAGTGTCTGGATACCCTGGCTCTGGCCGGTTTTTAATCAGATCTTTATGATGATATATTTGTCCAAATGGTTGCGTAGATCGGGTGCTACTACAGGAGCTGAGTGGCTGAGAACAAGATTTGGCGACCGTAAAGACACTTCCTGGTCACATATTATTGTGGTTATTTTTGCCTTGATCAGCTGTTTAGGCTTTTTAGCCTATGGATTTATTGGTCTGGGTAAATTTATCATGATCTTCCTACCCTGGGATACGGTAGCAGGATTTTTTGGTTTTAATCCGGGGATCATAGACCCGGCTTTTGTTCCGCATGTTTATGGAATTGTTTTTACTCTGGCAGCCACTGTCTATTGCCTGCTGGGCGGTATGGCAAGCATTGTCTGGGCCGATTTGATTCAATATACGATAATTACCATTTCAGCGATTGTAGTTGCTATCATAGCTATGTCGAAATTAGCAGCAGTTGGTCATTTGCCGGTTCCGCAAGGATGGTTCAGCCCTTTCTTTGGCTGGAAACTAGATTTAGACTGGAATAATATTATCAGTCAGGTCAATCAGGTCATAAAAAATGATGGATATGAGTTTTTTACAATATTTATGATGATGATGTTATTTAAAGGTATTTTGGTCTCAGCAGCAGGTCCGGCTCCCAATTACGATATGCAAAAAGTATTATCTACAAAAAATCCAAAAGAAGCGGGAATGATGAGTGGTTCGGTTTCTGTTATCTTAATGCCTTTTCGATATATGATGGTAACCGGGTTTGTAGTTCTGGGATTGTTGTTTTTCGAGGATTTAAACTTAATGGTGGGTAATACAATCGATTTTGAGCAAATCCTTCCTTCAGCAATGGCAGAGTTTATTCCGGTAGGTCTTTTGGGGCTTTTGTTAGCAGGTCTGAGTGCAGCTTTTGTTTCTACATTCTCGGGTACCTTGAACGCAGGTCAGGCTTATCTTGTTAATGATATTTTTCTTAAATATATCAATCCTGATGCAGAAGGAAAACACATTGCCCGGGTTAGTCAATTGATCGGCCTGGGACTAGTAGTTGTGAGTATAGTTTTAGGTATTTTTGCTGAAAATATCGATAGTGTTTTAAAGTGGATAGTGTCGGGGCTGTATGGCAGTTATGTTGCATCTAATGTGTTGAAATGGTACTGGTGGCGCTTTAATGGATATGGCTATTTCTGGGGCATGGTCGGCGGGCTAGTACCGGCTTTGATTTTTGCTAGAATTATTCCCAGTGCTAATCAACTCTACTATTTTCCAATCACATTGGCAATTTCTGTTATTTCCTGTATAGTAGCTACTTTGAAGACTCCTCCTACTGATGAGGAAACATTAAAAGATTTTTATAAAAAAGTTCGGCCCTGGGGTTTTTGGAAACCAATTCATAAGAAAGTTGTAGAGGAAAATCCTGATTTTGAAAATGATAGTAGTTTTGCGCAGGATATGATCAATGTTTTTGTTGGTATTATTTGGCAAACCGCATTAGTGGCAATCGCAATCTATTTTGTTACATTAAAATTCTGGCCAGCAGCCATATGTCTGGTAATAATTATTCTAACAAGTATCTTTCTGAAGATAAATTGGTATGATAAAATTGAAGGTAAAGGTTATTAGATAATTTCATCGTCGAACAAAATTTTATTATAAATGAGGGTGGATAATGAAGCAATGCAGGTTGATCATCACAATGATTTTAATATTTTTTATTTCATTTATATTTGCTAAAAGTAGTTCGAAATTTAAATATTTTATCACTAAAGAGAACAATCTATTAATGCAGGGGGAAGAAGTCTTTAGATTCATCTCATATAATATACCGAACTTAAATTTTGTTGAAGATGAGCTGACTTTTACCAGAAAGCATGCTTATGGTTTACCTACTGAGTATGAAATAAGGGACGCTCTGGAATCGACTAAGCAAATGGGAGGGAGAGTGGTTAGAACATATACAATACCGGTTAGAAAACAGAATGAAAATGAAAATATACCGAAATATGTTCTCGCACCCGGTGAGTTTAATGAAGAAGCCTTTCAGTGTATGGACACTATGCTGGCTGTTGCCAATCAAGTGGGGATCAGATTGATAGTTCCCCTTCTTAATAATTGGAAATGGATGGGAGGCCGACCGCAATATGCTGCCTTTCGAGACAAACCTGCTGATGAATTTTGGACAGACCCTCAATTGAGAGAAGATTTTAAAAAGACAATTGAATATGTTTTGAATAGAAAAAATACAGTTACCGGTGTAAAGTATAAAAATGACAGGGCAATTCTTTGCTGGGAAACAGGGAATGAACTACAGTCACCTCAAGAATGGACGCACGTGATGATTGAATACATTAAATCAATTGATAAAAATCATCTTGTCATGGATGGACGATCCGATCCGGTGATCAATGACCGGGTTATTAATGATCCTGTCACGGATATTGTTACTACTCATCATTATGAATCCAATCCTGAAAAAATGTTGGATCATATTAATCAGAGTATTAAAAAAGTAAAAAATTCCGATAAAGCTTATATTATTGGAGAATTTGGATTTTTCGGTACCCCTGCCATTGAAAAAGTGCTGAACACAACAATCTCTCAAGAAATTATTTCGGGCAGCCTGATTTGGAGCTTGAGGTATCATCGTGAAAAAGGTGGATTCTACTGGCACTCAGAACCATTGGGCCGCGGAATATTCAAAGCCTATCATTGGCCGGGTTTTCCATCAGGTGAGGAATATGATGAAAGGAATTTGCTAGAATTGATGAGGGAAAAGGCTTTTGAAATTCAAAATAAGCCTATTCCAGAGAGATATCCTCCGAGTCCTGCCACTTTATTACCAATTGATAATATTGCTAACATAGCATGGAAAGGGAGTGCTGGAGCCTCAGGATATGATATCCAAAGATCACATAGTCAAGCTGGTCCCTGGGAGACAATTGAAAAGGATATTTCGGATGCCAGTGTTCAGTATTATCCAATCTATCATGATCAATCTGCACAAATAGGGCGGAGTTATTATTATAGAATTATATCCAAAAATAAGGCTGGTAGCTCCAAACCATCAAATGTAGTTGGGCCTGTCAAAGTAGAAATGCAAGCCATTGTAGATAATATGGAAGATTTCATGCAAATGTATCATAATCAAGGCCGCTTGAGAGTGGCTACTGAGGATGATAGAAAATTTAAAGAAGATATGGATCGGGTGGAAGTCGCAAAAAATAGTAGAATAGTTTATTATATACCTGGTAATATTATTAATTATAAAATATTTCTCTTCTGTCAGGAAGAAAAAGATGTAATGGATGTATATTTATCTGAGAAGGGGAAAGATTACAAGAAATCCAAAACCAGTTCTGAAAATTATTTTGAGGGGCAGGGTGATTATGGATATTGGTATCCGATTCTATATCAAGCTAATCAGAAAATTGATAATAAATCTTACATAAGTTTGGAATTCATAGAGGAAGCACAAATTTCACGGGTAGAGATATATTATGAATAATAGTTTAAAATTATGGAAAAAACAGGCTGAGTCTGAGTTAAAAGAAAATATATTGAATTATTGGATTAAATATACTTTAGACAGAGAAAATGGTGGGTTTTATGGAGAAATCACTAATGATAATAAGATAAATAAAAATGCTTCTAAAAGTTTAATTCAGAATACCAGAATATTATGGACATTCTCCGCTGCGTATAAATGCTGGAGAGAACCGAAATATCTGGAAATTGCAAATCGAGCATATAACTATCTGGTGGGGAATTTTATTGACCAACAATATGGGGGAGCTTATTGGTTGCTGGATGCAAGTGGCGAATCAATTGATGTTAAGAAAAAAAGCTATGGCCAGGCTTTTTTCATTTATGCCTTATCTGAATATTATATGGCAACAAAACTTTTAGAAGTGAAGAAAAGAGCTATAGAATATTTTAATCTAATTGAGGAACACTTTTATGATTTAGAAAATGGTGGGTACTTTGAAACCTGTAACCGGGACTGGAGCTTGGCCACAGATTTACGTTTGAGTGATAAGGATATGAACGAAAAAAAATCAATGAATAATCATCTGCATCTATTAGAAGCCTATACTAATTTATATAGAATCTGGGATAATAGTGAATTAAGAGCGAGGTTGAGAGAGTTGCTGGAAATTTTTATTGATAATATTATTTGCTCGAGTACTTTTCATTTTAAATTGTTTTTTAATGAATATTGGAAGTCAAAATCCGATAAGATTTCATTTGGTCATGATATAGAAGGCAGCTGGCTATTGTGGGAGGCTGCAAAGGTGCTGGATGATTCGACATTAGAGAGCAAAATTGAATCGATTATATTAAAGATGGCAGGGGCCACTGTTGAAGAAGGAATCACTGATAAAAAAGCGCTCATTTATGAAAAAGAGGGTAATGGACAACCAGTTGATGAAATCGATTGGTGGCCGCAGGCTGAAGCGGTGGTGGGATTATTAAATGCTTACCAAATATCTAAGCAAGAAAAATATCTTAATCTAGCCCGACATGCGTGGAATTTCATAGATAAATACATTATAGATAAACAATATGGAGAATGGTACTATAAAGTTACTCCGGCAGGCAAACCATACCAGGACCTCGCTAAAATATCTGAATGGAAAGGGCCCTATCATAATGGACGAGCCTGTATGGAGCTATCACATAGATTGGAAGCTATAATTAAAAATTAAGGAGAAATATTCGATGAATAAGTATGAATTCGATGCTAAACTGAGGAAAATGATGGCGGTGCAGGAAGAATTTTTAAACCGCTCCAATGAAAAATTAGCTTCGTCAAATAATATATTCAATCGATACAGATATCCGGTTGTGACACCTGCCCATACTCCTCTTTTTTGGAGATTTGATTTTGATTATAATTCCAATCCTGATCTATTGGAAAGAATGGGTATCAATTCGACTTTTAATTGTGGCGCTATCAAATGGAATGATAGTTATTGTTTGATGATGCGAGTGGAAGGCAATGACCGGAAATCCTTTTTTGCAATTGCGGAAAGTCCGAATGGTATTGATAATTTTAAATTTTGGGACTATCCTGTAACTATGCCTGAGACTGAGAATCCTGATACCAATGTCTATGATATGAGATTGACCAGACATGAGGATGGCTGGATATATGGAGTATTTTGTACGGAAAGACATGATCCTGAAGCGCCGAAAAGTGATTCTACGGCTGCTAATGCTCAGGCTGGCATAGCCAGGACAAAGGATTTAGTTAATTGGGAAAGATTACCAGACCTTAAGACCAGATCTACACAACAAAGAAATGTAGTTTTGCATCCGGAGTTTGTGGATGGAAAGTATGCTTTTTATCCGCGTCCGATGGAGGGATTTACCGAGACGGGAGAAGGCGGAGGCATTGGTTGGGCCTTAGCCGATGATATTGAAAATGCCCAAATTGATGAAGAAATAATATTCGAACCGAATATTTATCAT
>JAIPHI010000174.1 GCA_021735285.1 Fidelibacterota bacterium
AGGCTTCAGCCATAGCCGGCCAGACAGTTTTATTTTCCATCATATTGGCCTGGACTGAGTAATTTTCGCCTACATGATGACCGGCCATTTCTACACAGCGCTTGCCAGTGTGGGTCGCGACATTGCCTGCAGCATCGATCATAGCCACCTGGCGCACTTCCCGGCCTTCATCTTTATCTAAAAGTTTTTTTAAGACGGCTTGCGGCGCAGCCCCGGTTTCCATCATTTTTAATCCCTCTGGCCCATATTCTACTTTTACAAAGGATTGGGTTGCAACTGCTCCCACTCCGGCTTTGGCCCAGGGCACTATCTGTCCAACTGCAAACCAGTGACTCTGCACCGCCACGCCCAGTTGTCCGGTGGTAGTATCATATGCCACTATGGAATAGGTGTTGACCGGTCGGTTAGGATAATTATGCCCAAACAAACCCACAAAAAATAATAATATTAATATTATGCACTTTCCTCTTCTCATTTCTCCTCCTGGATATATTAACATTTTTGTTGATATCTTGTGAATAAATTAATTTAATAATTACATTGTCGTAATTATTATCCTTTCAAATCCGGTAATATCCAAATGTTAGTTGAAATTTTTTATGGAGAGATTCAATAATCATAATTTTCTTAGAAATTTTTAGTTATTTTTACTTCCTCTTTTCTTAACAAATTTTTCTACTTTTTGGTTTCTGCTTTTTTCCGATTTCCGGTCTCCCCTTTCCAGTTTTCCTTTTTACCTGATCTGGGTTGCAAAAGGCGCTAGAGCCATAGAAGCCAGTTTAATATGTTGTTTGGCAAAAGGTAAACCAATAATAGTGATTCCGGTTAAAACTGCAAAAATAAGATGGGTAATTGATACCCAGATGCCGCCCACCAGAATCCAGAGAATATTCATTATTATAGATATAAATCCTGAAGACCTACTTGTTCTCTCTACTCGCTTACCAAATGGAAATAAGCCTAAAACTGACAGTTTAATACATTGCAGACCAAATGGAATTCCAATAATAGTGATGCATAAAAGCAAACCTCCAATCAAATATTCCAAAAATATAAAAATTCCACCTCCCAGTACTATCCAAAGTAAATTTCCTAGCAAACTCATTATGTTCTCCTTTTTTAATGATTGCGGCCCTTACCAGAATCGGTAATCTCGACCAGATCCCTGGGATAGGGCTCCAGAAAAACCTGATTTTTCAAATAATCATTATCAAAGCGGATGGCGTAGGATTTTAACATGTGATTCAAGGTGCTGAGAGGAATCCTCTCATCCCGATATTCTTCTACTGAATTTAGAAAGAATTGCTTTTCATCCTGGGAGAGATTGTCTGAAACGCCGCCGAAAATATGATGGAGCGTGTTGATAATAGCAGTATATTTTGGTGGCTTTGCCAGAATCTCATGCATTTTCTCTCGATAATTGGAAAATACTTGAGCAGCAGAGTGCTGCTCGTGATTGGCTACGATGCTGCCACAGGCCCGCATGGCTTCTTCATTATATGCCAGGAATAGATATTTATGATTGCTGTGAAATTTGACAAGGTCTTTCATTTGTTGTTTTTGGTTAATTTTGCGAAAGCGCGCATTGGTGAATAATTTGATCAGGAAATGCTCTCTGATTTTATAATTTTTTAAACGGCCTTCATCTTCAATTGCTGTGCCTGGAAAGTATTCAGCTAATTGGCCTCCGAAAAAGCCTTCACCCCGATCCGAACCAGTGGGTTGATCGAGATGATGGTAGACTTTGACATCATTGATGCCGCAGGAAGGAGAACGATTTTTCATCAAAAATCCATCGATCTGATCGAGCCCCTCCAGAAAACTGGCAGTAAATTTTTGCATCTTTTTGGTAACATCTTTCCCTGTAGCCGGTTGGACCATCCGAATTTCATCATCTTTTTTGCCAATTCGGAGCGGATCTCGCGGAGTTCCCAGTCCAATTTCCTCCTCAGGGCAGACAGTTGTATAATTTACAAAATCACCTAATTTCTCCACAAAATCGTCGGGAATTGTCTGACCATTATAACGACACTTCTTAAATCCCAAACACTGACTTACCACCACTTTTGGTTCCGGATACTCGACCATAGCTGCCTCCATTTTTATTAAAGTTTTTATAAATATATATTTAATCGCTTTGGGCTTATCAAAACTTCTTGAAATATTTCGGGATCATAGATTTCTTCACTTCCTTACATTTTGTTTATCAGAGTGACAGTGATTGTTCTGAATATGACTCTGAATCGTAAACTGTTAACAAAGATACTGTAATTTTTTTATTGTATTATAGAGAATCAGTAAGTCTATAATGACATTTTCACCCAATCTCCCACTCACAATTACACCCCTGCACCTTTTCACTCCTGCACCTCTTCTTCCTCTCACCCCTTCTCCCTTTCACCCCCTCACCAATTCTCCCTTTCATCCGTTCACCCCTTCACCAATTCACCCTCTCATAAGAACCGCGCAACATATTCATCAACATCAAATTTACGTTCACAACCACTATAGCTCATATATCTAATTTTACCAAAAATATCGCGTTCTTTCCAGGCTCGATCATGCACTCCACCTACTGACCAGGCTACGCCCCCATAACCATTGGGATCGCGACCATCGAGTTCATATTTATCATTTAGATAGAGAGCGATGTCAAAGGCTTCTTCAGCCGAATTGGTCCACTCCAAAATCTTTTTTGCCCAGTACATTCGCATATAGTTATGCATTTTCCCGGTTTTCAGCATTTCTTTTTGCGCTGCATTCCAGAGTCGATCATGAGTCTCCGCATTTTCAAATTCCTTCAATGTATAGACATGTTCACGTTCATCATTGCGGTGCTCTTTAATTGTCTTTTTCGCCCAGTCCGGGAATCCTGCTGGAGAATCGTAATCCTTATTATAAAAACAATAATTATCAGTCAATTCTTTGCGAATAATCAATTGTTCCAGATAGGCTTCGCGAGCTTCCTTTGAGACATCGGCTTTTTCAATTTCCAGGGCAATTCGCTGAGCAGATATCTGACCAAAATGGAGATAGGGCGACATATTGGAGATTGCATACTGATTGGGATCATTACTCTGTTCGGGATATTTTTCTATTTTGGTTTCTATAAACTCCTGTAAATTTTTATACGCTGCTGTTGATCCCGGGGTTAACCAATCAATTGGTTTTACAGTATAATCTACTTCTAATTGCTCATACAAAGACTCCCAATCGATTTCAGGGATATGCACCTTTTTCTGTTTTTCTATTTCAGGAAACTCCTCCAGGAATTCCGGTAGCAGGTTATTGATTTTCGGCCTAATTGTATAAGCGGCGTACTCCTGCTTTTGCGAAGATTCACGACAGGGGACGATATTGTGAGTATCTACTTCGTAGAAGGCAATATCGATCTTTCTCTTTACCTCATTTTGCCATTTTCTTTTAATTTTTAAGGGATCGAAGTCGGTTACAAGGGCCCCGCAATTTACCTCTTCTATAAACTCCGGAATGTTTTCAGCTGGATCACCTGTGTATATGTGAAATGGAATATTATTCTGCTTAAGCACCTCAGCAACTTCCTTTAATCCTTCCAGCATAAACGAATATTGTCGCAAAGTAGCTTGGGAGAATGTAGGCACCAGGTTGAATACAACAAACAAATCCCGGTTTAAAGCTAATTCCTCAGCATAGAGTAGGGCCCAATTGTCATCCACTCTTTGATCGCGACTCATCCAGTACACTATTGAACCGGACCGGATGGGCTGTTCGTTTATTTTATGAATACGCTTGTTATTTATTCTCACGCTTGACTTCCGTCTTATTATTGTATTTTACTTGAAACCAGGGCGGTTGTGGGCGCTTGGTCCAGGTTGCAAAGCGGGATTTATCATAATTGTAAAAATTGCGATAAGCCTGAACGGGATCACCAGGAACTTTATATTCCTCGGGCATAGCCTGCACAAACTCCATTAATCCTAAATCCTCATAACTGTACTGCTGAATGGATTCCAGAGTTGCGATAGATTTGTGATCGGTATCTTTTTCATATCTGTATTTATATTCGCCATTTAATTCATAGGCGAGTTCAGTTAACCACTTAAAATTACTATAACTTTTTCCCACCCACTTAACGCAGGGATGCTTGGTATGGGTCGATTTATAGGGCGTTTTATAACCTTTTAGATTCAGAGCAGTGCATAAGATCTGAGTGCTTTCCAGTATCATTTTGATGACATGCTGATCACAATGGTAGTGGGCACATTTTTTTATATCATTATCCAGGACAAAAATATTCATAATGCTGACATTGCAATATTTGTTTTTATATTAGTGAAACACACTTAAAGATTATTATAAATCCAATTCAGAATAAATTTCGATCAGTGTGTCTTTATTAATCTATAGATAAATATCACAAAACTAAAATATATTTGGATTGCTTTATTAAAATATTTAAACCTCGCAGGTTTTAGCCTGAATTATGCATAACATTTCTAAATACACAGGTCAAAATCATTAAAATTAAATTTATATCAATTATATTCTGAAAAAACTGAGTTTTATAATGTTATGCATAATTTTAAGGTTAATCCCGTGATTTATTCATCCCGCTTACCTGCGGAGAAAATACCGAAGGGATTGTTTCTTTAGATCCCGGAGTATTTCGGGGCGGCCTGAAAGGTGGAAAATGAATGAACATGAGTTTTACAGGTTAGAAACCTACGAGGTTTGGAATTCTGCCCCAATCTCTCGTTCCCAAACTCTGTTTGGGAACGCAATTGAAGTCCAAAGCAAAGATAGTAAAAACTTAGTTTTGGAAAGTCGTACAAAATACCCCGATATTAAGCCATCTCCCCATTCATCTTCCTTATTTTCATAAATTATAATTGTTCTGTGTTGATATTTTATTTCTCATGCAGAAGAAAGGGATTAAACACCATTTTAACAATGCTATTAGCTTTTAAAATGGCAAGAATCTCTATATATCCTGCTCCTCAGTCTGATATAATAATTTTCCAATAATTTTGAGGAGTTGCAATTCACTGACTTTGGCGTCATATTTCGCCTGGGAAATGCCCTGCCGGGCCTGGATCAAATTGAGCTGGGCCTCGCGAAAGCGGGTGGAGGTCACCTGTCCGAGTTGATAGGATTCTCGTGTTCGTTCAAAATTCAATTGGGCCGATTGGAGATTATTTTTTTCCAGTGTTAATATTTGTTTACTGTTTTGGTAGCGTTCCAGGGCGTTAGTGAGTGAATTTTGCAGCTCCAATTTGGCTGCCCGGGTTTCCAGCTGACGGCTTTCGATATTTAATTTTGCATTCTGATTCTGAATGCTGCGCCGGAAACCATTGAAGAGCGCAAAATTTAGTGAAAGACCGACATTCCAGCTTTTATTAGGGTCCTCCATTGCCAGGCCTAATTCCTGTTGCTCTTTGCTATAGCCATAGGAGCCGGAGATATCCAGTGAAGGGTAATAGGAAGATTGCATAATGTCTTTATTGATGCGGGCTAATTTTAGATTCTTCTGAGTTGCCAGATAGTCGGCATTATTATTAAAGGCAATTGTCTTTAAAGTGTCCTGGCGGGGTAAATCCAAAAATTCTACTTCCGTATCCA
>JAIPHI010000175.1 GCA_021735285.1 Fidelibacterota bacterium
ACCCATACAATGCAAGACCTGGATATTCTAAATTCTCGGGATAAAATTCCCTTTAAAGTAGATGAAGAAGTTCGCCAGAGCCACAAAGATACAATCCTGCCTTTTTGGAAAGGACGGAACCTCAGAGAGAGAATATTTAAAGAATTAGATGAAGAGTGGATAGATGCTTATGAAGCTGGTATATTTACAGAATTTCAAGAGCAGCGGGCACCGGGGCATACCGTCCTTGATGAGAAGATATATATGAAAGGGATGCAGGATTTTATTGCTGATATTGAGAGAAGTATTGATAACCTGGATTTCTATAGTGATGCTCAAGCTTTTGAGAAAAAAGAAGAATTGAAAGCTATGAGAATAGCGGCCAATGCTTTGATGAAATTCGCTGATCGATATGCTGATTATGCGGATGAACTTGCAGAAAAAACCAAGCAGGATGGGCGTAAAAGTGAACTCAGGAGGATTGCCAAAATTTGTCGGCGAGTGCCTCGTAAAAAGCCGGAAAACTTTTGGGAAGCTCTGCAGTATTACTGGTTTGTGCATCTGGGAGTGATTACTGAGTATAATACCTGGGATTCTTTTAATCCAGGCAGGCTGGATCAGCATCTTTATCCTTTTTATAAAAAAGGATTAGAAGATAGAACTTTAACTCGTAAAAAAGCAAAGGAATTATTGCAAGCTTTTTGGGTTAAATTTAATAATCAGCCGGCACCACCCAAAGTTGGTGTCACAGCTGAAGAGAGTAACACTTACACGGATTTTTGTTTGATCAATTTAGGCGGTGTTAATCCCGAAGGTGAAGATGCTGTGAATGAACTTACATATTTAATTCTGGATGTTATCCAGGAAATGCGGATTTTGCAGCCCAGTTCTATGATCCAGGTAAGTAAGAAAAATCCTGATCGATTTATAAAACGAGCCCTGGAAATAATTAAAACCGGATTTGGTCAGCCTTCGGTTTTTAATACTGATGAGTTGATTAAAGAATTATTACGCCAGGGCAAGGATATAATCGATGCTCGCAATGGAGGTTGCAGTGGCTGTGTAGAAACGGGCGCGTTCGGCAAAGAGAGCTATATTTTGACCGGTTATTTCAATTTTGCTAAGATTCTGGAAATCACTTTGAATAATGGTAGAGATCCTGAGACTAATAAAAAAATTGGACTTGAAACTGGCAAGCCTACGGGTTTTGATAATTTTGACCAATTATTAGATGCTTATAAAAAACAGTTGCATTATTTTATTGATATTAAGATCAAAGGTAACCGCTTGATAGAAAGATTTTGGGCTAATTATCTGCCGACTCCTTTCTTATCTCTTCTTATTGATGATTGTATTGCAAATGGGCAAGATTATAACTCCGGTGGAGCCCGCTATAATACTTCTTATATTCAGGGAGTTGGTACAGGGACGGTGACTGATTCATTGACAGCATTAAAGTATCATGTGTTTGATAAAATGAACATTGGTATGCAGGAATTCTTGCATGCTCTTCAGAGTAATTTCGAAGGCTATGATCAATTTCGCAAGCAATTGCTTGAAGATACACCCAAATATGGCAATGACAATGATTATGCTGATGATATTCTAAGAGAAATTTTTGTGATATTTTACAATTCTGTGGAAGGACGAAAAAATACAAAAGGAGGTCGTTTTAGAATCAATTTACTTCCTACAACTTCGCATATCTATTTTGGGAGTAAAACAGGTGCAACACCAGATGGCCGCAAATCTCACCTGCCTTTGTCAGAAGGCATTTCACCAGTTCAAGGGGCTGATCGAAATGGGCCGACAGCTGTTCTCAAATCAGCAGCAAAACTGGACCATGTCAGAACCGGAGGGACGCTTCTCAACCAGAAGTTTACACCCTCGTTTTTTGAAAGTGAGAAAGCAATTAATAGTATTGTGAATTTAATTCGAGCCTATTTCAAGATGGATGGCCATCATATCCAATTTAATGTAGTTGGCGCCGAAACACTGCGCAAAGCTCAGAAAAATCCGGAGAATTATAAAAATTTAATAGTTAGGGTTGCTGGATACAGTGACTATTTTGTAGATTTAACTGAAGAATTACAAAATGAAATTATTGCCAGAACGGAACAGGGAGGAGCCTAATTGCAAGGATCTTTTAAAGTTGTTTATTAATAGGGTGATTCCAAGTGATAAGGACAATAGATTAAAATAAACAGTAAATTATAAAACCGGGAGGAAATATGTTTCCAAAAAAGACGTATATGGAACGTAGATGGAAGTTAAAAGTACAATTTGATTCGGGAATAATCCTCTTCTTGGGTAATGAGGAAAGCCCGATGAATTATTCTGATAATACTTATAAATTCAGACAGGACAGCAATTTTTTGTATTTCTGGGGCCTGGATGAACCTGCTTTAGCAGCGGTAATTGATATTGATAATAATAAGGAAATAATTTTTGGGGAGAATGTAGATCTGGACGATATTATTTGGATGGGGCCTCAACCCTCACTGCAAGAAAAAGCTAAGGATATTGGTGTCAAAGAGGCTCGCTCACTGCCAGAATTATCTGATTTTTTGGATACGAGCCGGGAGATTCATTATTTGCCTACTTATCGAGGAGACCAGGTCATCCATCTGAGCCAACTACTTGATTGTGACCCGGCTGAAGTGGAATTTAACGCTTCCGAGAAATTGATTAGGGCTGTTGTAGGTTTAAGAGAGCAGAAAACTGATGAAGAAGTTTTGCAGATCGAAACAGCTGTGGATTTGACAGCTCAGATGCATATTGCTGCCATGGAAATGTTAGAACCAGGTATGTTTGAATATGAAGCCTGTGGAGCAATGGAAGGCATCGCTTTGGCTGCTGCTAGTAGGATATCTTTTCCATCCATTTTTTCTGTGGAAGGTGAGACTCTTCACAATCATTACCATGGTAATCAGATGAAAGAGGGAGATATTCTAATTAATGATTCCGGGGCAGAGTCAGAGCTTCACTATGCGGGAGATATCACGCGTACTATTCCGGTTAGTGGCAAATTTACCGGCCGGCAAAGGGATATTTATCAGATTGTATTAGAGGCTAATAAAACCGGAATTAAAGCTTCTAAACCGGGAATTACATACAAAGAGGTGCATTTACAAGCAGCCCGGGTAATTGCAGAGGGTTTAAAAGAGCTAGGGCTGATGAGGGGCAATCTTGAAGAAGCCGTTGCAAATGGAGCGCATGCTCTATTCTTTCCTCACGGTTTAGGACATATGATGGGCCTTGATGTGCATGATATGGAAGGATTAGGAGAAGATTATGTGGGTTATGATGAAGACACTCAGCGGAGTGACCAGTTTGGATTAGCATCCCTGCGCCTGGGCAAAGAATTAAAACCTGGCTATGTGCTGACTGTAGAACCCGGAATATACTTCATTCCGGAATTAATCGATCGCTGGAAAGAAGATGGGAAACATGAGGCCTTTATTAATTATGATAAAGTTGAAGAATACAAGGATTTTGGAGGAGTTCGGATTGAAGATGACATATTGATAACTGAGAAGAAACAGCGGATTCTTGGTATGCCTATTCCCAAAGAAGTCGATGAGGTTGAGCGAATTTGTCAGGGAGAATAAGGATTGATATTAATAAGTATATAAAGAGTATGGCTGGCGCGAGCCGCTGACTGTATTTTATTTATTAAATAACAAAGGAGATGTTATCAAGAAATTAATTTTTATCTCGATTATATTTTTACGGACTGGCTATTTCTTGCTGGCTGGTCAACCAGAGTTTAAAAAATATTTTTACGACACCACTATGCGGATTGATTATTATATTATGGGTGATGCGGAAACTGAAACTATCACCGTTGATAAGGTTTACAAAACAAATACCTGGCGCGCTAATCCTGATCAGCTTTTGGATCAATTTAATAATGGTGAATATTATTATCGAGTGTATGATGCTTTAACAAATAAGATCATCTATTCTAAAGGTTTTGATAATTACTTTCGAGAATATCAGACCACAAAGCCGGCTGAACGGGGACAGAGGAAAGTGTTTCAGGAAACAGCCCTGATTCCCTGTCCTAAAAACCCTGTGATTTTTGTGATCGCTCGCAGGAATGACAATAATATTTTGCAGCCAATATTTGAAAAGAAAATTGATCCTGAAGATTATCATATAATTGATCAAAAATTGCCAGAAAATTATGTATATGAAGCAAAGATTAATGGCGATCCCCATAAAAAAGTTGACCTTTTATTTATAGGTGACGGATATACCGGAAAAGAAAAGCGGGCTTTTAAAAAGGATGTGGATCGTTATGTTGAATATCTATTTGACACTGAGCCTTTTACAAGCAATCGAAAAGAGTTCAATATCTATGGAATAATGCCAGAATCCATAGAACCTGGAGTAGATCAACCTCGCAAGCAGGATTATAAAAATACAGCCCTAGAGGCAACATTTAACTCATTGGATTCTCCCCGTTATCTATTGACGGAAAATTTATGGGATTTACACGATATAGCCAGTCAAAAACCATATGATGCTATTTGTATAATGGTAAATTCGAAGCGCTATGGTGGAGGTGGTATTTATAATTATTATTGTACTTTTACTGCTGATAATGAACGTTCTGATTTTACATTTTTGCACGAATTTGGTCATTCCTTTGGCGGTTTGGCGGATGAATATTATTCTTCCAGTGTGGCCTATAGCAATTTTTATCCCCAAGATATCGAACCTACCGAACCTAACATTACTGCCTTGATTGATCCTGATCGATTGAAGTGGAAGGATCAACTTTCTGAAGGGATAGAAATCCCAACAGACTGGGGTAAAGCTGAATATGATAGTATGAAGATAGATCTCTCCGAATTAAAAAAAGAGCAAAGTCAAAAAATAGATCAAATAAAACAAAACCAGGCTGACTCAAAAGCAATAGATTCAGTGAAAAATGTTTATAAGGCGCAAATTGATACCCTGGACCAAAGGATCGAAGATTTTATTTTGAATCATCCTTTGAGAGATAAAATCGGTGTTTTTGAAGGTGCTGGATATGAGAGCGAAGGCATCTATCGGCCAACTGTCAATTCTATCATGAAAGAATTCATTGGGGATAGAGCCTATAATAAAGTCAGTGAGAAAGCAATATTAGAAATAATTAAATATTATACTCAATGAATTCTGAATGATGTAATATTTGAAAAATAAAGATAAAACCGGAGGTGCAGATGACTATTCAAGAGAGGATAAAAAAATTACGAGAACTAATGAAAGATAACGATATACAAGCCTGGATTGTACCTAGCGCTGATCCTCATCAGAGCGAATATGTAGCCGATCGCTGGAAATCAAGAGCCTGGATATCAGGTTTCACTGGTTCTGCTGGCACGGTGGTTATTATGCGGGATAAAGCCGGACTCTGGACTGACTCCCGCTATTTCATTCAAGCAGCTCAAGAACTCGAAGGTTCAGGTATAAAATTATTCAAAATGAAGGTAGAAGGTGTACCTGAAATGAAAGAATGGTTGAACGAGCAGCTTAATGCCGGAGATACGATCGGATTTGATGGGAAGTGTATGTCAGTTACCCAGACAAA
>JAIPHI010000007.1 GCA_021735285.1 Fidelibacterota bacterium
GCTAATACCTGGGAAAAATTTAGACATATCACAATTCCTATGTTAAGTCCTACTACTTTTTTTATTATGATAATGTCGATGATCACATCTTTTCAGGTCTTTGATATAGTCTATGTACTGACTTCCGGTGGCCCCCTAGGATCAACAAAAGTGATGGTATTTTATATGTACGAGAAGGCCTTCAAATTTTTCGAGATGGGTTATGCATCAGCAGTTGCTTATATATTCTTTGCAATATTAGCTGCTCTATGTTTAATACAAATAAAGTATATGCGCACAAAATTATATGAGGTAACATGATTAAGAATCGCTCAACAAAATATTTTAATATTAGTAAAAAAGTATTAATGCACATTGTTATATATGGATTAGCTATAATTACTGTTGCTCCATTTATCTGGATGCTCCTTACATCTGTAAAAGGAATGGAAGAGATATTTACCTATCCACCAAAGTGGATACCTTCTGAAATTCATTTAGAAAATTATAAAGAAGCTTTCCAGGCTGCACCCTTTGGCAGGTATTATTTAAATAGTATTGTAGTCTCGTTAACTGTTACAATAGGACAACTTATAACCTGCTCAATGGCCGCCTATGCATTTGCTCGCTTAGAGTTTTGGGGCCGGGATGTACTTTTCTATCTCTTTCTTGGGACAATGATGATACCCTATCAGGTTACTATGATTCCTAGTTTTATGGTGCTCCATTGGTTGGGCTGGATAGATAGTTATAAAGCCCTGATCGTACCAGGTCTGGCCTCTGCTTTCGGTACTTTTTTATTACGTCAGTACTTTTTAACTATACCGAAAGAATTGGAAGAAGCTGCTTATATTGACGGTTGTAGTAAGTTTAAGGTATTGTGGAAAATTATTATACCTTTATCCAAACCAGCCCTGGCTTCTCTGGCTATTTTTACATTCATGGCCGCTTTTAACAATTTTATATGGCCTCTGATCGTAACAAATTCTGAAGCATTACGGACAGTCCCTCTCGGTCTGGCGATATTTAGAAGTAGATATCTGACTGATTGGGACCTATTAATGGCCAGTTCAGTGATGGCTACTTTACCTATTTTATTAGTATTTTTCTTTGCCCAAAAATATTTTATCAAAGGAATTTCATTAAGTGGAATTAAAGGTTAAAATATATTATATCTATAAGATAATTTTCCTAGCATTTGTTGGATTTTTATCAGCACAATCGAATCCTTCCGATATTCCTCTAACCAGTACTGGTAATATACAATTTTATATTGATCTTGCTTCGTTTAGAGGACAAGCACAGAAAACTACCACAGAATTTTATTTAATGCTATTTGCTGACCAATTAGAGTTTAGTCCTAAAAACAGTGAAAAGAGTGCTTCTTTCACGGTGAATGTTCGTATCAATAAACCGAACGGATCACTAAAATTCTCACAGAAATGGGAACGAAAAGCTGTTTTATCTCAAAATTCAAAAGAAATTGGGAATATGGCCTTCTATGATCAATGGAATCAAATATTAAAACCGGGGCAATATAGATGCTATGTCACAATCACGGATCAAAACTCAAATAGGGAAGGACAATCCGACTTTAATTTCAATGTTCCAAAACTCTTATCCGATATGAGTCAGATCCAATTTGTTTCTAGTGTGGAAGGCTTTGATCCAGCCACCGATAGTAAATCCGATCCCTTTTTCAAGAACGGTAGATTAATTTATCCCAATCCGGCCCGTAGATATGGAGTATTGAATCCTGTTTTATATGTTTATTACGAACTTTACAACTTGCAAAAATTTATTGATGATTCTTTACAGGTAGCTTATTCTATTCTTGATGAGCATGACAACGTGATCAAAGAATATGCTCTTAATAGTGTTTCCGTTCAGGATGAAAATCTAAGTTTAATTCATGGCTTAAAAGTTGCTGATGTTCCTTCAGGTATATATGTATTGAGAGTTGATCTACTTGATCATGAGGGTGAAATGCTTTTTGCAAACAGCCGCCGATTCGAAGTTATCCAGAGTGATTATGTTAAGGAAAATCCGGTTTTGAAAGAAAAAGAAGCTCAGCTCTTTGCCAATCTATTAAAATATATTGCTTCGCCCCAGCAATATGATCAGTATAAGAGAATGGATCTGAGTACCCAGACTGATTTTTTAGTAAGATTTTTAAGAGATAAAGACCCGAACCCGGAAACTCTTGAGAATGAATATTTGAACCGATTGATAAAGTTATATAAATATGCCAATCAACGATTTTCCTGGGGTAAACGTGAAGGCTGGAATACTGATAGAGGAAGAGTTCTGATTAAATATGGGTATCCCGATGAAATCAAACGCCACGATTTTGAAGAAGGAATGGATCCTTATCATATCTGGAATTATCATCAAGAACGACTTTATAGGTTCGTATTTGGTGATGTTCAGGGGAATGGAAATTTTATATTATTACACTCTAATCTTGAAGAAGAAGTTCATGATTATAATTGGCAAAAAAGATTAAAAAGAACATTTTAATTAAAAGGTTATGCCAGCTATGAGAAAAGAAATCAAAAAATTATCAAGTTTAATCATTAGTTTTGTGGGGATCTTGGTCTTGGTTCTTTTCGTCCACTGTGATGAAGAGAATTCTAATCTGGCTCCTTATATGGGGGAAACCTATTTATCGGAAATGACAATCGAGAAGCAAACATTGAAACCGAAGTTAACCTGGCTCGGAGGATATGTCTCGGCTTTCGGTGTTAATCGCGGATCAAAAGCCTGTTTAGATTCAACTCTCCAATGGTTAATAAAAACTGATGGAAATAATTTACAATATCCGGTTGAATATGGAGTAGTACCGGAGGGAGCAACTGATCTTACTGAGCAATATGGTGGTAAATTTGATGAATTCATTGAGGATAGTACTTATACTTGCTGGGTTGTCAAGGAAGAAGGTTGGGATAGTATAATAGAACATCCTGGAAATGCAATGGCACAAGCCGAACTCGATACAGGCATTAGTATGCTTAATAATAATACTCTGCTTATCGACAAATACCAATATTTGCGAGAAACCCGTAGAATTGACATCTATACCAATATTGATAGGAATAGTATCAAATTGAGAGGTGGTCTGGCAAAGATAGAATTAACAGAAACAGATACTAGCAATAGTCCGGTTATTACCTGGGAAATTATTGACGATGATGTAACTGATACTTTAGTTGCTGCTACTGGAGTTTGTGAAGGTGTAGCTTATGATCCTACGGCGCTTGTTTGGGAAGTCTGGTCGATGGATACCATCGAAGGAGAGGTTAAATATGGGAAAAAGAATGTCATTCAACAGCCTCTCGTTCTAGGAGAATCGATTCCTGGTACCAGAGTATTTAAGCAATATCCAGCCGAAGGATTATCACGCAATAAAAATTACCTATTCTGGATAGCGGGAGAGGATTGGGATGGAGAAAAACATTTAAGATTTACTAAACATCATGCTTATATCACCTTTAAAACCTGGTAATCGAGGAGATATAATAGAATGGAGGGACTAAAAGTGAATATAAAGAAAAGATTACCTTTACTTTTTATTTTTACTCTTGTCACAAACTATTTCATTTTTGCCGGTGCTTCTGATATGGAACCGGTTACCAGTGCCAAATCATTGGCATTAGGAGGTTATTATTATGCTGGATACGATGATATTACAGCTGCTTATAATAATCCGGCAGGTATTCTTAGTTTTGCAGGGAGTGGATTTGCTATTAATTTGAATGGCCGAGCCGGTCGGCAGCTCTGTGAACAAAGTGAATATGATCTCCATCGCTCTTTTAGGGCGACTGATTACAGTGGCTCGGCCGGTATCTATTGGGTGCCAACTTCGAAATTGGGTTTTGCTCTGCTATATAATCGAGCAATAGATTATTCTCTGGATTGGCCTCTGGCTATGAGTTTCAATGTAAAAGGTACGGAACGACTTTATGGCTTGCATGTCACCTCCCGGTGTCGGGTGGATGCTCTATCGCCTGCTATAGCTCTGCGTTTAGGATCGCTTTCATTGGGCTTTGCTGGCAACCTATATAATGTTTACAAAAAATTTGGCTTTCCGGTTGGGAATCTTAATTGGGAATCAAATTCTGCCAATCCGATCTATCTCATGAAACAGGAAATGCAGGGAACAGCAATTGGCTGGAGTGTGGGATTTAATTATCCACTTACATCCAAATTGGAGATAGGGGGCATCTTAAGAAGTGGCTATACCCGCAATCTTTCTGGTGATGCCGAAACCGATCTGTTTTTCGACCTGGATAGTCTGGCAAAAAAAACGTCCATAGAAAGTGAGTTCCAGATGCCCTTTTCTGGTGGTCTGGGAATCCTGTATAAAGTAACCGAGCAATTAAGTTTTAATCTGGATATTACAACCCAGCTCTGGGAAAATACTCTTTCCCATTATGAATTTAATTACGAAGATACGGCCTGGACAAATCGGATGCCGGATGCAGCAAGGGATAGTATTACGGGGTATTATTGGCAAAAAATGCCCCTCAATTTTGAAAATAGTTTAGATGTTTCTATCGGCTTAGAATACGATACTAACAAAGATCTTAAATATCGCTGTGGTTATCGGTTCAGCAAGACTCCCAACTCAAATCAGACTTATAGTCTCCTCTTCCCAGATGTAAATCAACACTGGTTTTCAGCAGGGATTGGATTCACATATGATAATTATCTTATCGATCTTAGTCTGGCCTATTCCTTTGGCATTGCCAGCAACATCAAAGAAACCGAAGACCCCTATTTTTATGGAGAATATGATACCAGGACAATTTTACCATCAATTAATGTAGAGTATAAATTTTAATATTAGCAAAAAATGAAAGGAGGGGGAGTGCGAACTGAATGTAATTTAGAAAAAAGAGTAGTTAAATCAATTAAAAAAAGGAGGAGGATAAGATGCGAAAATTGAGATTTTTGGTGGTATTAGGATTATTACCAATATTGCTATTTTCTGTACTCTGGGGACAGAATGAAGGCAGAAAAGTGATCGATGTGCCTCAAGTTGATAGATCGGAAATCACTCTCGATGCTGTTATGGATGAAGCTGCCTGGGAAAATGCAGCCGAAGCCAATCTAGTAACAGCAACCGGTTATAACATCTGGTATAATCCTTATGGCCGTGAAATGGTAGAACCCGATTATGATGAGTTTTATGGTCGGATGCTATGGAGTAAGGACACATTGTTTCTTTTTCTCCATATGGATGAATTTGTAAATGACAGTACGGGTATCTGGTTTGGTGACGCATGGCAGGGTGACCAGCTCTTTGTAGGCCTCTCCAACCGCCTGGGCAAAGAGATGATGGGCTGGTATGATGGCAATACCTACGCAGCTCCTGATGGCCCCTACCACTGGCTAATTCTGGGAGATAATATTACCTTAAATGGTGATCCGGATACAACCTGGATACCTGAATCCTATCGATTTAGTTATGCAGACTCTTTTGGTACATTTAAAGCTGAAGACTATGGTGAATGGGCTACAAATATTGATTCGGCTGAGGGAGTCTATGATCTGGAAATAGCGATCCATCATCCCAATATTAGTGCTCAATCTTCAATCAGTTTTAACATTGGCGGAAGTAATGGTTCGGAGAGTCATTATCTAAAAGAGTGGGACGCTTATGCCTATTATTGCTGGCAACCCAGTGTACCCAATGATCCTTTTGCCCCGGCCGGTGATGAAGATCCTGGTGCTGAAGTACTGAAACATTCCAAAAATTGGCCGATTTTAAATTTTGTGTCTGATGATCCCGAAGTAGCTGTAAGAAAAGAACTGGAAGTACCCAAAGTAGATCCATCAGAAATTACTTTTGATGCTGTTATGGATGAAGCTGCCTGGGAAAATGCAGCCGAAGCCAATCTAGTAACTGCGACCGGCTATAACATTTGGTACAGTGCCTATGGCCGTGAAATGGTAGAACCGGATTATGATGAGTTTTATGGTCGTATGCTATGGAGTAAGGATACACTTTTCCTATTTCTCCATATGGATGAATTTGTAAATGACAGTACTGGTATCTGGTTTGGTGACGCATGGCAGGGTGACCAGCTCTTTGTAGGCCTGTCCAACCGCCTGGGCAAAGAGATGATGGGCTGGTACGATGGTAATACCTATGCAGCTCCTGATGGCCCCTATCACTGGCTGATTCTCGGAGAGGATATTAGTTTAAATGGAGACCCGGATACAGTTTGGATTCCCGAAGAGTACAGATTTGGCCATTGGGACTCGCTGGCTATTGGTAGTATAAAGGCGGAAAATTTTGGCCGCTGGGCTACTAATATTGATTCAGCTGAAGGTATTTATGATCTGGAAATGGCGATCTATCATCCCAATGTCGATTCACAGGCTTCGATCGGTTTTAATATCGGTGGAAGTAATGGTTCTGAGAGTCATTATTTAAAAGAATGGGACGCTTATGCCTATTATTGCTGGCAACCCAGCATACCCAATGATCCCTTTGCCCCGGCCGGTGCTGAAGACCCTGGTGCTGAAATACTGAAATTATCTAAAAATTGGCCTGTATTGACTTTTGGCCCAACTGTAACCACACAGATCGAATCAGAGGAAGTAAACAACAAACCAGTTGGATTTTCATTACGACAAAATTATCCCAATCCATTCAATCCCAAAACAACTATTCGATTTCAGGTTAACAAAGAAGTACCAGTCACATTAAAAGTATTTGATATGCTAGGTAGGGAGGTTGCAACCCTAATTGAAGAACGTCCTTTTGCTCAGGGAACCTATTCAGTTATCTGGAATGCTTCTAATTATGCCAGTGGTGTTTATTTCTATAAATTAAGCGCCAATAATAATTATGAAACTAAAAAGATGATCTTATTGAAGTAGCTATTTATTGGATGCCATGGAGCTCGTCCATGGCATCCTTATTTTTGTATAATAAAAAATAATAAAAACAATAACTAGAAAAAGGGACAGGATAAAATGAAGATTGCGAAACTAAAGGGAGCACATGACTTCGTCATTGAGGAAAAGGATAGACCTGAAATTGGTGATGAGGAATGTTTGATCAGGGTTAAGGCTTGTGGTGTCTGTCATTCCGAGCTTGATCAGTGGGCCAATACTCTGGAAAATCTGGAATATCCCCGCTATATCGGTCACGAAGTAGCCGGGGAAGTTATAGCCGTAGGTGACCAAGTCCAGGATATAAAACCCGATGATCGGGTGGCCGTCTGGGTCGATCAACGAGGCTATGCTACGGAAGTTGCTGTGGAAGCAGACCGGATCTTTCCTATCCACGATTCTGTTCCTTTTGTCGAAGCAATGGCAGAACCATTAGCATGTACGACGAATGGTGTTATAAAAGCTAATATTGAACTGGCAGATACTGTAGCCCTTGTAGGTACTGGATTTATGGGACTTATTCTATTACAACAAATAAAACTAAAGGGAGCTACCCGGGTTATAGCTATCGATATTCGAGACGAAATACTGGAAGTTGCCGAACAGCTTGGTGCCGATGTGACCTTGAATCCAGGCAAAGAAAATGTCGAGGAAAGGATCAAAGAAATAACTGCTGGTAAAGGCGTCGATGCAGCTTTTGAAGTAGGGGGCAAACAGGCTACATTGGATCTGACAGCAAAAATTATTCGAATGGAAGGCAAACTAATTATTTTTGGTTACCATCCGGGGCTCCGCAAGATCGAGGATCTGGGCTATTGGAACTGGATGGCATTTGACATTATTAATGCCCATTTTAGAGATTTAGGAACTATTTTAAAGGGCGCTGATATTGGGATTCGATTATTAAATTCTGGCCAGATAAAGATGAAACCATTAATTACAAATACTTACCCCCTGGAAGACATTGAAGCAGCCTTTCAAGCTGCTCAAAGTAAGCCAGAAGGATTTATTAAATCTGTAATTACATTTAGATGATTATGAGGATAGCTTGCAAAAATCAATTTTTAAAATGAATATATTAGCAACAAATGTCAATCCTTTCAAAATTTCAAAAGGATAGGGCCATGATTTACAATAAGATTTTATATAAATCGATGAAGAAAATTTTAACTTTATTACTTCCTGTCATTATGTCATTATCTTCTATATTGGGAGCCGCCTCAGGCAAGATTGTCGGTCATGTTTCCGAGGCTAAATCAGGTGAGCCAATTCGGGGAGCCAATATTATAGTTCTAGGAGCAAATAGAGGAGCGGCCACAGATCAAGAAGGAGATTATTATATACTAAATATATCACCCGGGGTTTATAAGGTGCGCGCTTCGGTAATAGGTTATAAACAGGTAACCAAAACAGAGGTGAATGTTGATATTAATCATACCACCCAGGTTAATTTTAAGTTAGAGAGTACTGTTCTGGAAGCGGGAGAATCGATTGAAGTGGTGGCTGAAAAACCCATCATAGAAATCGATAAAACCTCAAGTCGCCAGATCATGGAGTCTAAAGAAATTACGGCTCGACCGGTAGCCCAGCTAGCTGACATGATGACCTCGATTCCAGGTGTTGATTTTAATCCTGAAGGTGAATTAACTGTCAGAATGGGAACCCTCGATCAGGTTTCTTTCTTGATCGATGGCATGCGGGCCCGCAATCCTCTAAATTCTCAACCTTATTATAATGTAAATTTAATGTCAATTAAAGAGCTGGAGATCATTACTGGTGGTTTTGATGCCGAGTATGGGGAGGCTCAATCCGGTGTGTTTAATATTGTCACTAAGGAAGGTACTGATAATTATTCAGGAACGGCTGAGTTTCGCTGGATACCACCGGGGGTCTATCATTGGGGAACACCTTTATATGATTACTCCACTACTCGCTACTGGGAAAATACTCATGCCCGCCATTTGCAATGGTGGATTGACCATCCTGATATGTGGATAGATCCGCAAGGCCGTAAGGGCAATGATCCCAATTGTTCCTGGACACCGGAACAATCCTTCCAGCACTATATGGACACTCATCAACCGCTGACAGATTATACAGAACGCAGTTCTTATCAAACGGAATTTGCTCTGGGTGGCCCCACACCTCTTGATAATCTGAATTTTTTCGTATCCGGGCGTTATCGAACAGCCCCGCCTATTACCGGCAATGCTTATCGTGACATGGGCAGCTGGATCGATGGTACTTATAAATTGACATATAATTTTGAGGGTAATAAAAGACTCCTGCTCTCCGGATATTATAATGAAGTCAATTCATGCCATGGTATGGAGTGGATGGGACTAGAAGGCGACTATGGTAATAAATACGCTTATAATGACCGTAAGGGCTACCCTAAACAGAGACGGAATGGACAGACTTTAAAATTTATTAATAATATTAAAAGTAATACTTATTATGAATTGTCCCTTTCCCGGGTTTTTAATTTTGAAAGCCAGTCAAAATTTCCAAGCGATACCGCTGACTGGACTACAAGTGATATAAGAAAAGACTATTTACGAGCTTATGATTCTACCGGAACCCCCATTCCCAATGCCTGGAATGAAACCTATGGACTTCATTATCAAGGTTATTGGTATCGAAAGCAAGATAATAATTCCGAATATAATTTCGAGGGGAAGATCACCAGCCAGGTCAACAAGTATTGGCAAATGAAAGGTGGGTTTGGATTTACATACTATTATTTTGATCGTTATCAGGAGGCCAGGGCCTGGGATGCAGTAGAAGACAGGATATATAAACCCTATCAGGGTAATATTTTTTGGCAAAATAAATTAGAATTTGAAGGCCTGATAATGAATGTGGGACTCCGTTGGGATTTTTATAATCCTAATGATATTATTTATCTCGATACATATGACCCTTTTGATGTAATTGCAGCTACAGAAGAAGGACGGGAACCTGATCCAGAAACCAAGCCAACCTATATTTTTGGTCAACTTTCACCCCGCATTGGAATTTCCCATCCGATCACAGAAAAATCGGTATTGCACTTCAATTACGGTCATTTTTTTCAACGCGCTAATTTTGGAGGATATGGGGAGGGTGAAGATACTTACAGTATTCTCTCAACCTATATTATCGATCCGGAAACTGGTACTAAAGAACCCCGCAATCTGGGGAATCGAGAACTACATCCAAGAAAAACAGTTGCCTATGAATTAGGTATAGAACAGGATTTTGGTCCTCTTATGGCCGATGTAACTGCTTACTATAAAGACCGGACTGATCTGATACGTAGTGTGACGGTTATTATGGATAATGGTCATCAATATAAAACATCGGGAAATTCTGATTATGCTGATGCCAAAGGAGTAGAATTATCTTTGAGAAGGCCGATCCGGGGCTTTTGGGGTGGATATGTAACCTATACCTGGGAAACCGGGATTCGCGGCATGTCGGGAGACCCGCATACACTTTATCCGCCCGAGGCAACAATGCAGGCCAGCCAGGAATATCAGGTTGGTGACAGGCTCTCATATATGCGCCCCAACCTTTCAGCTAATTTTACGCTTGTTACTCCTTCAGATTTTTCATTACTGGGAGGAATTTTCGCAAACCTGCAGCTATCAATGGATTATTATGTTTCTTATCCTCATGATCAGATATCGAGTGATGTTTTTCAAGATGTTATTAATATCAACCGCCCGGCTAATAAAAATGCAAATATCAGGATCAGAAAAGAAATTAATTTAACAAAAAATATACGTCCGGCACTTTTTATTGAAATGCAGAATGCTTTCAATAATAAGTGGCATAACACAGATCTGATGGAAGGTGATGTGACAGCTCAAGATCGAGTCCGATATATCAATTCTAATCTCAAGATATATCCCGAAAGAACTCCCAATAATGCTCCTTTTCCGGATTATGCTAGCTATACGAACCTTCCCCGAAAGATCACCTTTGGTATAGCTTTAACATTTGAATAAAAAGAAAATGGTAATAATTATGAATGGTAGAATTTATCAATTAAAAGCATTATCTATTTTGATTATAATAATTATTTTTATTACTGGTAATCCTATTAGCCTGCGGGGTCAATGGAAAGCAACACACACCCGGGGCAAATTGTGGGAAACTATTAATAATATAGGTTTTATTGGGGATTTGGGAGCCTGGGACTATGAAGAGACGTCGGGTATTGGATTTTATCCCGGATTTTCCGGCTACTCTTTTCCAACCTTTGAAGAAGATGCTAATGGCTGGATTACAGATGCGAATTTCCACAATTACCGCACTGGCCCCGCTCTGGTAGTTAAAAGTGGTGAACAGCTGGTTGCCCCTGATTATAGTCCTCAACAACAGGAATATCTTTTATATCACAGCTCTTTTTCCGGAGCTGATCATGGTATATTGTGGAATAATCCGCCTTTCAAAAAGACAAAGAATTTTGTAGGTGGGGCTGATTTTAACTCTTCTTTACCGGAGGAGATGAATTATTGCGAATTTCCCACTGCAACCGGGATATCAGTTCAGATGCGCTCTATGGCCTGGAGTTTCCCTGATTACGATGATTTTATCATTTATGACTATACTTTTATAAATACCGGCGATATGGTTATTCCATCTCTAGGCGAGGTGATGCATCATGAGCAAACTCTCGATTCGGTCTGGGTAGTTTTTCACAGCGGTATTCAGGTGTCTACTAAAGGGCATCTAAATTTTCACTACAATACGGACTTTATGCAATCAGCAGCACCTGCCGGGGGATTTGGAGGCTGGGATCAGCTCGAACATGGTGGTACTTATACTGATTATTTTGCTTTTGAAAATAATAAAGCCGATGGAAAGGGATTATTATTTTACAGTCGTGATTATAATGGCGGCCGTAGGCCTCATCCCAATGATACCTATGGTAAAATGCCAAACTGGGAAGAGCAATTAAAATATGATGCTAGCTTTGAAAATATTGAACTGCAGGACCCAGCCTGTTTTGGATTTGCTTTTCTTTATCGTTCCCTTCCCCAGGATGGAGAATCAACAGACCCCTTTGATGCTGACCCTAATTATGTCAATGTTTATAATGATGAGGGCGACAGTTTCCAGGGAAGATCACTGGATATGAATGAATATTTTTCTACTGCTCGTTTGAGTAAGAAAGGTATGTACGATTTTATTACTCATAATAGAATTCCCGATGAAAATAACGGAGACATGTACTGTTTTTATACTAATACTTTTGGCCCTTATTCAATGTCTCCCGGTGATACTGTTCGTTTAATATTAGCAGAAGTTGCTGGTAGTTTGGACCTTAATGAGGTTATTCGAGGAGACCCTGATCATAAATACCCTGATAGTTCTATAGCTGATATTCGCCGCAATGCAGAGGCAGCTCGTCGGGCTGTTAAGTGGGGATATGGTGCTCAGGTTGAAGGAATCAATCTGGCCGCTGATGTACCGGAATCACCTCCTGCTCCTAATTGCCAGGCAACTAATGCATCAGTAGGTGCTGACACTGCTATAATTTCAGTAGAATGGGATAGGTTAGCAGAAGATACCGAGATCAAGGATGGTTCCGGAGAGGTCTTTTATGACGGTTCAGAAGACCTGAATGGCTATCGTATTTATCGGGGCAAGGATAAACGAGGCATCTGGGAATTATTAGCTAATATTCCGATTGAAGAAGCAGAAAAATATTGGAATGAAGAGAGTGGCACTTATCAGTACAAAGATACAGATCTCCAATTTGGTTTTGAATCCCGTTATTATGTTCAGGCTTATAATGCTGATCCCAAAACCTGGGTATCAGCTAATGGTACAACCGTAGAGGATCTGGGGGAATTGGTGAGTGATGATTATAATATGACTCCCCTGATTGGAGCTCGACCAGGACCTGTTTCTATTGAAGAAGGGTGGGATGTTTTTGTAGCTCCTAATCCCTTTGTTGAAGGTGATCCCGACCGCAGTTTTGGCGATCCAACACCATATAAAATAGAATTTCGTAATTTGCCAGAAGTCGCTACTATTAAAATATTTACATTATCCGGTGATCTGGTAAAAATAATCGAACATGGTCCTGATGAACAGGGTAACCTTTATGGAAGTGCTGCCTGGCACCAGCGTTCTGATGCTGGTTTGAGAGTTGCACCGGGGGTTTACATCTATGCCATCGAGTCGCATACAGAATTAACGAAAGGTAAGCGAACGGTTGGCAAATTAATGATCGTCAGATAAAGGCAATCTAAAGGTTTTTATAAATATAGAATTTGAAGGAATTTGAAATGAAGCATATGAAATTAAAAACCATAAGCGTCCTTTTAATTATATTTACATTTTCTCGGTTTGGACAGGCAGGGAATGGTTTTAATAAAGCCGGGCGTACTTCCTTCCAGTTTTTAAAAATTGGAATTGGTGCCCGGGCTACAGCCCTTGGAGAAGCCTGTATAGCAAACATCAGTGGTGTCGATGCAATTTTATGGAATCCGGCAGCAGTGGCAAGTATTCAAAATTTCGAAACTTCTTTTAGTTACAATCAATGGTTAGGGGATATGAATATTATGTCTGGTGCGATTGGATATAAAGTTGGAGGAATTGGTGTGGTAGCGTTAGATTATGTATCCTTAAATTATGGCGACATACCGGAAGCATTGGTAACAAACACCACAGGTAAACTGGATACCAGGACCGGAGAATATTTTTCAGGGGGAGACCTGCAAGTAGGACTTGCATTATCAAAACGCTTTACAAATAAACTATCGATCGGGATCCATACAAAATACTTACGCGAAGAACTTTTTACTTATTCTACTGATCTCTGGGCTTTTGACGTGGGTACTTATTATCATACTGGCTGGAAAGGTGTCCGGCTGGCAATGAGTGCGCAAAATTTTGCTTCTCAAGCACGCTGGCTATATACCCAGCAAAAGATTAAACAACAATATCAATTACCACTTCTTTTTCGAATTGGAACCTCGATCGACCTCCTAGGAGGACCTGATCTATTTTTTGGGGGTAATCCCAATAAACAACGGCTTTCACTGAATTTCGATGCAATTCATTCCAATGATTATGCTGAACGTCTAAATATTGGTATGGAATACTGGCTATTTAATAAATTTGCTTTACGGAGTGGATATCGCTTAAATCGAGATGAAGGAAAATTTAGTGCCGGTGGGGCTATCAATTATAAAACTTCACTTATCCATATGGTTATAGATTATGCTTTTGTAGATTATGACTATTTGAATGCTGTTCATCGTTTTACAATAAAACTTAAGTTCTAGTGTAAAGATTAATACCAGCCCCTTTAAAAAGAGTGTTTTTTTTGATAATTCCACTTGAAAAATATTTAGCCATTATTCAGGAGGATTAATCAAAATTTCTATTTTTTGCAAAATCGTGGGTTTTAAAATGGACTTATTAACCTAAATATAAATAATAAATAAGAGACTTATAATATCAGAGCTTATATTTAGATTATAATAAACTATATGTTAAAATGACAATGTATACTTGATACTTGAAAAGAGAAACTTGTATCGTCCTGAAATATTTTGCAATATAAAGGCCATTTAGGTCAATCTTGCTTATGACAGAATAAATTATGACGAATCGGCGGTGGCAGAATATATATCTATTCCTGTTGAAATTATTTAAAATTTACTTTTGATATTTCTATTATATAATACAACCGAGTTGAAATCTATATTTTTAATTAGGAATTTCTATGAAGAATAATCAATAATAAGACTTACAAAAGATATTATACTCTGAATATATAACAAATTATTCACGAATTAAAAAGAGGACTGTATGACAATTTACAAGGATTTATTAAAGAAAGAAAAACTAACAGAAAATAGTTTCCAGAGCCCTCCCGATCGATTAAATATTCTTCCCTTCTGGTTCTGGAATGGAGAGTTGAAAAAATCGGAGCTAGAATGGCAATTAAAGGAGTACTATGATCGTGGAATACCTGGTCTATTTATTCATGGTCGCTTTGGATTGAAAGTACCTTATCTTTCTGAGGAATGGTTTGATAGGGTGGAGTTTGTGGTTAAGAAAGCTCGTGAAATTGGAATTGATATTTGGATCTATGATGAAATGAACTGGCCCAGTGGGTCAGCAAATAAGCAGGTGATAGAAAAATATCCGCATCTGGGTCAAAAATATCTGGAAATGGTTATCTTATGGATTGATGGACCTTTGTTTACTTATCTGGAAGCGACCGATTCACGTTACATAAATACCAATGATGCAAAACCGATTGCAGCTTATGCTTGTAGTCAGGAGGAATTCGAAAATGGAATTGAGAATCTTATCGATCTAACTCCTAATCTATCCTTTGACAAAGTCATACCCTGGGAAGCACCGGAAGGTAAATGGGTCATGATGTATTTTCTGGAAAAAGAAATAGATTACTATATAGACGCACTTAATCCTGAATCTACTTATCGCTTCATTGAATTGACCCATGAAAGATATAAGGATGCTGTTGGTAAGGATTTTGGAGATATAGTTCCAGGCTTTTATACGGATGAGCCGGCAATGCACTATTATCAGGTGGGGATGGATAATTATGTCATTCCCTGGTCCAGCCAGATGTTTAAGATATTTCGTGAACGGAATGGCTATAGCTTAAAACCCCATCTTCCTGCTTTATATCAGAAAATGGATTCAAATACTAGTAAAATTCGCTATGATTTCTGGAAAACACTTTCTGACCAATATGATGATAGCTATTATAAGCAAATTAGAGATTGGTGTGAAGATAACAATCTAATATTTACCGGTCATTTAATGTTTGAACACTGGTTGCGCGGGCATGCTCGTTGTGGTGGTAATGTTTTCCAACATCTGAAAAATATGCATATGACTGGTGTCGATCATCTCTATCCTCGAATTGGATCTGAAGAAGCGCCCCAGGAGCATGTAGAATTAAAACTGGCCAGCTCAGCAGCCCATCATTTCGGAAGTCCCCGCTTACTATGTGAATCAATGGGAGGAACCTACTGGGACTGTACTCTGGAAAGAATGAAATGGATTGCTAACTGGGAATATGTACTTGGTGTTAATATATTCAATAATCATGGTTATCATTACTCAATCGAGGGAGAAAGAAAACGGGATTGGCCTCCATCCCAATTCTATCATCATACCTGGTGGAAATATTATGATCGATTTACTACCTATATCTCCAGGCTGGGACATACCCTCAGTGCAGGTCATCATATTGCCGATGTTCTGATACTTTATCCTATGACCAGTATGTGGACTAATTATGTTCCCCAGGGGCATACGGATATTTCCAGTGTGATCGAAGAGGATTATAATGATCTTGCCGACGCTTTATTACGCTTACATTTTGATTATGATTATGTAGATGAGGATATATTAGCTGATGCTATCATTGAGAATGGTAAAATAAATATAAATGAAGAACAATATTCAGTGTTAATTCTTCCACCCCTTACCCATATTAAACAAAATACTTTTAAGGTTCTCCAAGAATATATTGATCAAGGTGGGAAAGTAATAGCCAATCGACTTCTACCTGTTGAATTGGTCGAGACGGAAGACAAAATTGATGGAAAGAAACTGGAAAGATGTTTCAAAATAGATCCTCAGAATTTGCTAGATGATTTTAATGCTGAAGAAGTTAAAGAAGAGGTTTTGAATCCTGAAGAAAATATCTATATATTTAAAGGCAATGAATTGTCAGTAGATGTAAAGAGAGAAAGGTTGGGGAGAGTACTCAATCAATGTCTGAATCCTGATGCAATTATCGAGCATGAAGATGTTTTCTATCTTCATCGACAACAGGATGATATGCATATTTACTTCCTAATTAATTCTTTGCAAGAGGATATTGGTGAGGTGTCGATTAGTTTTCGCAATGTAGGGCACCCGGAAATATGGAATCCCCAAACAGGCGATACGCAGCCTATATATCCTTTTAAAGTTGAAGAAGATCGAATTAAACTTGAGTTGAATTTTGATTCTAGCCAATCCTATATTCTGATGATCAGGAATCCGATTCCGGATGAGTATGTTACTGAGAGTAATTTAACTATCGATAGTGTTAACGATGGTCGGATAGTAGGCGTTGATCATGATAATGAAGACAAGCCTTTTGTTAAAATTCAGCAAAAAGGCGGTGAGCAAATTCTTAAGGCTTCACCAAAGAAAAAGATGCCTTCAATAAAGTTAAAGTCGCCCTTTCAATTTGATATCGAGGATGATAATACCCTATGTATTTCTGACTGGAAAATGAAAGTCGATGAAAACCAGGATAGTAACAGTGGCTATTACGAAGAAGATTACGACGATAGTAACTGGTTATCAGTTACCAATGGCGCCTGGGAAATGCAATTACCACAGGAAAGAGATGAAGAGATCTATCCACAAACAGTATTGTATCGAACCTGGTTCACAATTGATGATATGCCTGAAAATACACGTGTACTTATAGATGGATTTAGTGGGAGTGATTATACTCTTTTTATCAATGGACAGGAAGTTCGTGATAAAGGTAAACGTAGTAAGCTGGATGCGGAAATTAACGAGGTTGATATTCAGAATTATCTAAAAAAAGGTAAAAATTTAGTTGCAATCCAGCTAATTGTTAATCGTCGTACCGATGGTATTTTAGACCTGTTAAAAATAGTAGGTGATTTTGCTCTCAAACTTGAAAATGAGGAATATTGTATTGTTAAAAGAGAGTCTCGGATCAATACTGGGGATTGGACTGAGAAAGGCTTTCCCTATTATTCAGGAACAGGTATTTACTCTACGAAATTTGAATTAGCCGAAGAATATGTAAATGATAAGTTATTTTTAGAAGTGGATTGTGGAGAGGATGTACTGGAAGTCAGGATCAATGATAGTCCTGCAATCGTGAATACCTGGCACCCCTATAAGATTGATATTACCGATCATGTCAAAGAAGGGGAAAATCGGATTGAAATGAAAGTAACCAATACATTAATAAATATGCTGGAAGCGAAGAAAAAACCCTCGGGTATTTTTAAGAATCCAGTAATAAAACATAAACGGATATTTGAGTTTAAATATTAATAATATGGAATAGTCATGAACAATAAAGAAATACTAATAGTCGGAAGTGCTAATATGGATATGGTGGTTACTGTCGATAGGTTCCCGGCTCCAGGTGAAACGATATTAAGCAAAAAATTCGGGATGTATCCGGGCGGCAAAGGAGCAAATCAAGCAGTAGCATGTGCGAGATTAGGCTCCAAAACTCATTTTATTGGAAAAATGGGCGATGATTTTTTTCAAGATAAACTTATCCGGAGCATGACAACAAATCAAGTAAATATGGAATATACTCTAATCGATGATGGAGAATCTACCGGTGTTGCGCTGATATATGTAGATAGCGAGGGTCAAAATGAGATTGTAGTAGTATCGGGTAGTAATATGAGGATCACACCAGATGAGATCAAGTCCCATAGCGGTCTATTCAGGCAGGTAGAAGTTGTATTAACGCAGCTGGAAATACCACTCGACTCGGTTTTGGCAGCAGCCCGATTAACCCGGGAAACACAGGGGATATTTATCTTAAACCCGGCTCCTGCCTGTCAATTGCCAGAGGAGTTGTTCGGGATGGTTGATTATTTAACACCTAATGAAAATGAACTGGAATTATTATCAGGTCAATCGGTTACGGATCTAAGCTCTTCAGTAGAAGCTGCTGAAAGTCTTTTAGATAAAGGCGTGCGGAACGTGGTCGTGACTTTAGGTGAGAAAGGTTCTTTGCTGGTTAATAATAACCGCAGTGAATTGTTCCCAACAGATGAAGTTGAGGCCATAGATACTACAGCTGCTGGAGATGCCTTTAATGGGGCTCTAGCCTTTTGTCTGGCCAATAAATTCGATATTGACAGGACTATCCGTACTGCGAATAGTGTTGCCACTTATTCAGTTACAAAACAGGGCGCCCAGAGCTCTATGCCCAAATTGGAAGATATAGAATCGTTAAGAGATTAAATATGTGAAAGGATGGTTAATATGAAAACTGAGGGAGTATTAAACTCTAATCTGGCCCGGATAATAGCCGGTATGGGCCATACAGATAAATTAGTTGTCTGCGATATCGGCTTGCCCATTCCCAATGGAACGGAAGTTGTGGATATGGCCCTGACTAATAATATTCCGCGTTTCATAGATACATTAAAAACAGTATTAAAAGAACTTACAGTAGAAAGTGCAATAGTAACCAATGAAATGGTAGATGGTAATCCTGAACTTTTCCAGGAGGTGAAAGGGCTTTTGTCTCATGTCGATTTCAAGAAGGTTAACCATGAAAAGTTTAAAAATATGACCCGGGGAGAGGGTAATATAACCTTTGTACGTACTGGAGAAGCAACACCCTATGCCAATATAATTTTAGTTTCGGGAGTCCATTTTTAATGAAGGAATTTTTAGTGAGGTTAACAAAATGAGAATTTTATATTTTGATATAGATACTCTCCGGCCCGATCATCTGGGATGTTATGGTTATCATCGGAATACCAGCCCGAATATCGATCGAGTTGCACGCCAGGGGGTGTCTTATTCAAATTGTTATACTTCAAATGCGCCCTGTTTGCCCAGTCGTACGGCTTTATGGAGTGGAAGGTCACGGTGGTACGGCTGCCGATCCATTTTTAGAGGGGAAAGAACGTTGGTTTCATTCTAACTGGGGAATAACAAACTGGATGCATTTACTACGAGAACAAGGCCTGAGAACGGTCACCTTTAGTCCTTTTGCAGAAAGACATTCTGCCTGGCAATGGTACGCTGGTTATTCAGAAATGCACAATCCAGGAAAAAGAGGGGAGGAAGTAGCCGATGATATAACTCCATCGGTACTTGACTGGATTAATGATAATACACAATCAGATGATTGGTTTTTGCATGTGAATTACTGGGACCCCCATACACCTTATCGTACTCCTGAAGAATATGAGAATCCTTTCAAAGATGACCCCATCCCAGAGTGGTATACTGAGGAAGTCCGCAACAAACATTGGCATGGTTGTGGTAGCTGGTCGGCTCAAGATGGTATGGGATATGGTGGATCTCATCCTTATGTTAGTCCGGATTACCCCCGTCAACCTAATAAAATGACTTCTCTTAAAGAGATTCGCCGAATGTTTGATGGGTACGATCTAGGTATTCGTTATGCGGATGAACATATTGGCAGAGTGTTAAGTGCTTTAAATGAAAAAGGTATTCTTGAAGATACTGTTATAATTATCTCCGGTGACCATGGTGAAAATCTTGGAGAATTAAATATCTATTATGATCATCAGACTGCTGATCAATTTACAGCTCGAGTACCTCTTATTGTTCATTGGCCGGGTATTACTAAATCTATGGCTGGCGTAACTGATACGAATCTACATTACCAATTTGATTTAGCCGCTACTGTAGTTGATCTATTAGGAGGAGATATTCCCGATAATTGGGATGCGAAAAGTTTTGCTGGAATGTTTCAAGGATATACCAAAATTGGGCGGGATTATCTGGTTATTACTCAAGCCGCTCATACTTGTCAACGAAGTGTTCGTTTTGATGATTATATTTGTATTCGATCCTATCATGACGGGTTTCATAATTTTCCCGATATTATGTTGTTTGATCTAAAAGATGATCCTTATGAACAAAATAATATAGCAAAAGAAAACCCTGAAAAAGTTGGGAAAGCAATGAAAATCCTAACGGAGTGGCAGAGTAAAATGATGAGAACTGCTACCCAACCTTCAGATCCTTTATTTACGGTATTAAAAGAAGGTGGTCCACTTCATACACGTGATGGAATCAAAGAGTATATAGAGAGATTACGGGATACGGGTCGTGAAGATTGTGCTCAAGAAATAATAGATTCACATCCTGAAATTTTTGATAAGGAATGAAAATTAATTTAAATATAGGAGAGAATAATGAGGAAGTTAAATTTAGGAATAATTAGTTTGATTTTTTTAGTTTTTACACTGAGCTGCTCTCAGCCTAAAGCACCTAAATATAAACGATTAATGAAGCCGGAGGGCAAGGAGTTTTATCATGTACCAATTGGATTGTGCGAAGATTATCCTGAAGAAACAACAACCTCTGAAATCATAAAAGGTGATATGGAATTGCTAAAAGATACTGGTGTAGACCTTTTACGAATTTCCTTTGGATGGGATGCTATTGAAGCTGATAAGGATAACTATGACTGGTTATTCTGGGATGAATATGTCAATACTGCAGTAGATGAATATGGAATTACATTGATCCCTTATATTTGTTACACTCCTCGCTGGAATTCAAGGGGTGACTCACTTATGTTCTGGAATGACCCGCCTTTGGATTTTGATGAATTTGGTGAGTTTATGTTTGATCTGGTCACCCGCTATAAGGATAAAATTAAAACCTGGGAATTATGGAATGAACCCGATCTGGACATCTATTGGGATACCGGTGATATTGCAGCTTTCGCAGAATTTACTAAAATAGGAGCAGAAGCTGTAAGAAGAGCCGATCCGGAAGCTAAAGTTGTTCTAGGAGGATTGGCCTATCATCCCGAATTTTTGGAGGAGTTATTTAAGGACCATGGACTTAGCCCCTATATTGATATTGTCAATATTCATAACTATTACGAAACCTGGAGTGAGCGGCCAGTGGAGGATATAGTCAAAAATATTAATGGTATGCACGAGATTATAGAAAAATATGGCAATGACCAATCGCTCTGGATGGCGGAAGTTGGTTATAGTACTTTTCGCCAGGGCACCTATGTTTCCAGTTCCTATTCTGCTTATTACGATTATGAACATACACCAGAATATCAGGCTGTGGACCTGGTTAAGAGAATTGCTCTTGCACTTTCTACAGAAAAATTATCCGCTCTTACCTGGTATGAAATCAAGGATCTTCCCAAAAGTGAAGAGGTAATCGGTGATAATAATAACAATCGATTTTTGGGCATTGTCTATCCTGATTATAAACCCAAACCGACAAAACAGGCCCTTACCTTTTTTCGCCAGCTCTTCTCTCAACCCTATAAAAATATCGATCCACGCCTTGAGGTCCAAAAACCGGAAGATTCAGATGCTCAGGTGCATGCTTTTGAAATGGAAAATGGTGAGGTTGTCGTGCTATCCTGGTTGGCTACCTGTGTCCCGGAAAAGCGACCTAAAAACCCGGAAGAATTAGTACCCGATGAACGCTCTGAGGAAATCGATATTGAAATTAATGGCATTGAAGCCAATAATGTCGAGCTCTTTGACGAATTGGGAAATAAAAAAACCTGGAAAAATGTTAGTTTGACTGATAATAACACCCAGCTTGATCAAGTTTCGATGAGTGGCGGTAATATCTATATATTTAGAATTAAGCAATAGGGCTCAATATGTTACAAATAAATGCAAGGCAAGCCTCCCGGCAAAATTTCAGTAAATATGGGAAATTTGTGTCCAGACCGACTACTGAACCTACTGCTCAAAGCAAAGAATTTAAATTTTGGTCAGATCTGACCCACTATCATATAAAAGGTGACAGTGAGATCGGTATTTGCACCATTTTTCCCCAATCTAAATTGACAGTTGCGAGCATGGAGCGACATACAGGTTCGCCGGAGATCCTTATTCCCGGAGATCATCCTTTCCTGGTCCCATTGTTACTTGATGGGGAGGAAAGTGAAAGAACAGGTGTTTTTTATGTTGATATTGGTCAAGCCATCGTGATTGATCGGGGAGTCTGGCATGGTGCCTGTCTTCCGGTTAGTCAAAAAGAGTCATCTTATTTTGTAATATTTAAGCAGGGTACTCCTGAACAGGATGTGGAAAAGAAAGATATTAATCCGGTTGAGGTCATTCAATGAATACGAGAATTCTCCGGAATGATAAAATAAAAATTGTCTTTGGACAAGACCCCCTTGAAATATTACAAATAATTGATCTACAAGAGGATCAAATACTCTGTAAATCAGGAAAGCAAAGGTTACTGTTACGTTTACCTGAGGAGGTTTCCGATCCAATTCTATTAAGTCGTGCTGAATGGTCTGAATTTGACGAGAACTACTGTAGTTTTCATTGTTGGGATAAGGACAATTTGTATGATGTGAAAATTACATTAAGGATTACAGACGTTGGATTATATTTTCAGACCCACTGGAAAGGGCCCAAACCAATCTGGCTGGTCGAGTGGCAACTTGGTCACCTTAAGCTAGAGAATGTAATCATACCTGCTCTTGGTGGGCAGCAATTGTCCTCAAATATGCCAGCAGGGTCAGAACTTTCCTATAAATATCCTTTTTGGTGGAATGCTCAATTTGTTATCGGAGAATCAGATGATAATAGCGGCCTCTGGCTCTATTCACATGATCCGGAACCTAATCTAAAATTGTTGAGAGTAGGGAAAGAGTCGGAAGGATATGCATTGACCTATGGATATGAGGCTCAAGCACCATTGGATTCGGAAGATATCAAGTGTGATTGGTTTATTGAGACTTTTCATAATGGCTGGGAAAAGGTTGTGGATGAATACCAGAATTGGATGGAATCAGCATTTTCTCTACAGCCATTATCCGGGAGGTCTAATGTTCCCGAGTGGACGGATCATATAAATTTCATTCTTGAGGTCTGGGGAGCTAACCGAAGATCGGACAAGCCTTATCATACTTATCAGGAAATCCAGCAAAGGATAAAGGAATGGGGAAAATTGCATTCTCCTGAAGAAACTCTCTTATATCTTCCGGGCTTTGCTGAAAATGGTATCGACTCTCACGCTCCAAGTTATAATCCTAGCCCTCAGATGGGTGGACCAGAAGAATTTAAGAAAATGATTGAAACTGCCCACCAATTGGGCTACAAAGTCATGATCCATACCAATGTTCTGGCAATGACTTTCTCCCATCCTAGATACCAGGAATTTCAAAAATATCAGGTCAAGGATCCCTTTGGA
The DNA here is from genome assembly GCA_021735285.1 of Fidelibacterota bacterium. Taxonomy (GTDB): domain Bacteria; phylum Fidelibacterota; class UBA2242; order UBA2242; family JAFGTP01; genus JAIPHI01. The sequence continues at coordinate 23,839 of JAIPHI010000007.1, forward strand.
CGAGAAGTAGCCTGGGGCCTGGATATGGATGGTGATTGGATCACTGAACCCTATTTTGCTTATATTAATCCAGGAGTTTCCAGGTGGAGTGAGCTGATGGTAGATATACTCGGTCAACTTATAGAAAAGTATAATATCGATGGAATTTTTCTGGATCAGACTCTTTTAGCTTTTAATAACAGCAATGGTCCGAATTTTATCAATGGTATGCGTAAACATGTTGAAAGATTACAACAGGCTTTCCCTGAAATTTTGTTCGCTGGAGAAGGACTACATGAACATATAACCAAACCGTTTTCCATGGCTCAAATCCATGGTATAGATAGTATTTCTAATGTACATGGCATAGAAGGAAAACAACCATGGCGACATGTTCATCCTGTTTCAACCTATCTTTTTGGTAAATTTACCAGATTTACTGCCCATTTACTTACCAAGCATCCTACTTCTTCCGAGTTTACCAGACAGGAATCAGCTTATGAACAACTAAATATAATTCCAGCCCTATGTCTTTATAATTCTTCTCAGCAGATGGATTTGCCAGAGACAAAAGTAATGATCGAGAGAGCAAAAAAATTAAATCGAGGAGAGTAATAATGAACACGATAAATACTGGAATAATTGGTTGCGGCTTTATGGGGTATTCTCACATTGAAAATTTGCGGAGAGTCCCAAATGTAAATATTCAAGCAGTTGCTGATATCTCTGCAGAAAAAAGTAAAGAATTAGCCCAAAAATACAACATATCAAAAACCTATAAAAATTGGCAAAAACTTGTTGAAGATCCTGATATTGAAGTGATTCACAATTGTACACCAAATCATATGCACTATAAAATCAATAAAAAGGTTATTCAGGAAGGCAAGGCGATACTTTCTGAGAAACCTTTAACAAATAGTGAAAAAGAGTCCGCCGAATTACTTAAATTGGCTAAAGATAAAGATGTGTTGACAGGCGTAAATTTTAATTATAGAAATTATCCTCTAATACGTCACGCCAGAAAAATGATAGAAAACGGCGAACTCGGTGAAATTTATCTTATTCATGGCCATTATCTGCAAGATTGGCTTTTATATAAAAGTGATTACAATTGGCGAGTGGAAAAAGAGTCAGGAGGACCTTCGCGGGCTATTGCAGATATTGGTTCTCATTGGTGCGATATGATTCAATTTTTAACAGGTAAAAATATCACCAGAGTATTTGCTGATCTGAGTACCATCCATAAAACTCGTCTAAAACCTCGCTTAGAGGCGGATACATTTCAGGGTAAAGAAAAGGATAAGGATAAAAAAAGTAAGGAAGTTGTTGTCAAAACTGAAGATGCAGGAATATTAATTTTCCAAATGGAGGAGCAAGTTAAAGGTGTATTTAATGTTTCCCAGGTGAGTGCCGGCCATAAAAATTGTTTTGATATTGAAATCAATGGTAGTCAAATGTCAGTAGCCTGGGAACAAGAACAACCTAACAAACTTTGGATGGGGTATCGTGACAAACCAAACCAAGAACTGGTAAAAGACCCGGCCCTGCTTAATACTGATAGTAAATCCTTTGCCCATTATCCCGGAGGTCATCCGGAGGGTTATCCTGACGTATTTAAAAATATGTTTATTACTTTCTATCAAGCTTTTCGCAAAAATAAAACAATAAAAGATAAAGTAAACTTTGCTACTTTCAAGGATGGTTATCAAGAAAATAGAATTGTGGAAGCTATTCTGCAAAGTAATAATAAACAAAGCTGGATTGATCTGATTTAGCAGATTAAAGATTTTTGGAGTGCATTGACTGTGTCAATGCTGACCCGGAAAAGATAAATGTTGTATTTCCAATTAATCTATTTGATAATTAATATTTCAGAGTTAATGTCTCCTCTAGGAATGTAAAGTATAAAAAAATATATACCACTGAAATCTTTATTAATTAATGGTATATAAGTTGTGGTATATTGTCAATATTAAGGAGTCGGTTTATTTTACTTTTGTCTTGATACAAAAGTAACAAAAAATCAAGCCTTAACGAGAATTCACTAAAAATTTAACTATTCCTCTAAACCCCTTTAAACTTATTTTATTTATGGCTACGCAACACAACTGTCCGGTTAAAATAGTTTAATTTTCCTATCAGGGGCTCTTGCTTTATGGATGGTAGTCTCCTTAAGTTGTAAAATATCTAATAGATTTACTCTGGCCATCAATACTTCGCTTATCATTGTATGTAGAACAGT
>JAIPHI010000176.1 GCA_021735285.1 Fidelibacterota bacterium
GGGGCTTCGGAGGTTTTGAAGATTTCTTCGGTGGCAATCGCCGGTCTAGCTCAAGATCCAGTAGAACCCGGACTCGAAAAAAAACAGGCAGCGATTTAAAAATTAAACTTTCATTAACTCTAAAAGAAGCAGCCGAAGGTACAACTAAGCATATCAAAATTAAAAGAATGGAAAAATGTGAAGCCTGTAGTGGCAAAGGAGTCGAACCTGGCTCCTCTCTTAAAACATGCCCGGTCTGTAACGGAAATGGAAAAGTAAGAAATGTTCAACGTTCTATGCTCGGTCAGGTTGTTAATGTTCAGACCTGTACTAATTGCGATGGCACAGGAAAAATTCCTGAAAAAGTATGTAAGAAATGTTCTGGTTCCGGTCGTATAAAAAAACCAAAAGATATAAAGATCGACATTCCAGCAGGCATCAGTACAGGTCACTACAAGACAATCAGAGGAGAAGGGAACATTGGGGAACGCAATGGCCCCCGCGGCAATCTGATTGCATTTTTTGAAATCAAGCCTCATAAATATTTTGTTAGGAAAGATGATAATCTCTTCATTGAGCTCCATATCACTCCTTCTGAAGCTGCGCTCGGAAAAGAAGTTAAGGTTCCTACTTTAAAAGGTAAGGTAAAATTAAATATTCCACCTGGAGTACAATCTCACAAATTACTACGCCTCAAAGGAAAAGGTTTACCTCATTTAAATGGAAGCGGTCGCGGAGACCAATATGTTAGGGTTGTTATCGATATTCCAAAAAATATTTCAGAGAAACAGAAGAAGATATACAAAGAATTAGAGAGTATGGAAAGTAAACAATTTCAAAATAACAATAGATTTTCTAAAATTAAACAATAATTATTGGCCCTGATCAAAGAAGTTTTTCGTTTTTTATCAATTTATGCTTACCTTTAAAGACTTTAATTTCAGAATGATGGAGGCATATCTATAGTATAATTAAAATAGTAATGATACTTTTTACGAGTCCATCATTTTTATTTTCATAAAAATATGCTAAATTTAACCCGCCAAGAAAAGAGTGTTGTTCGCTTTCTACTTATATTCTTTTTGGTTGGAGGTATTATTCATATATATAATGTGAAAGTAGCTTCCAAGCATGCTATTTCAAATATAGAAACCATCCAGGATAGCTTAAAAAGTAAAGTTGCTTATAATGACTCTATGTATTTTTCAACCAGTAAAAATTCTGATAAGAAGGGAATAGATGAAGAGCCCTTATCACTTAACACAGCAACCAGAGCGCAGTTAATGCAGATTAAAGGGATTGGACCTGTGACAGCAGATAGAATTATTAAATATAGAGAGATACATGGGGAGTTTCACTCTACCCAGGAGTTAACAAATATTAAGGGAATTGGTATTAAAACAGTTGAAAAAATAAAAAATGAGGTTACCATTGAGTAAAGAAGATAACTTGTCAAATGTTTCTCATGTAGAAGACCTGGAATATAAACCAGGCTTAAAAGCTTTGCTAAATTGGGTTGCAGGTATTTTAGTGATCGCTCTTATACTTGCAATTTATTTACCTTCATTAATATGGAAGGAAGAAGAAAAAATTATTCAAGAAGGCCGTTATAGAATGAAAAATTTACAATCGGCAGAAGAGTTTTATAATCAGATGACTGATGACTATATGGAGAATCCAGACATGCTACTGGACGTAGTTTCAGCAGCTCGCGATAGTAATCGAGCCGATAGTAACTTTACGGGAGCCAAGACAATCTCACTTGAAGATACAGTCCTCGATGTAAAGGTCCCCTCCGGTTTTTATCGCTCTTTTGATACAACTTTTGCTGAGTCTTATCGCAGAGAAGAAACCGTAGTAGATACAATTTGTACAGTGCTGAAATGGAACCCCCAACTTGTAGCATATGATACCTTATTTGTTAATTCCACAAATCTAGGTAAGATAGATTATGATACTCTGATCACTAAAGAAACTCAAGAGAGACAGACTACCAATACCTATTATAATAGATACTATCTTACGGACAAGTTTACTCATCGACCTTTGACAAAGGATAAATATATAATCGAATCTGATTCTTCCGATCTTTTAATTAAAGATCCTCTCGATTATGTGTATAAAGAACCTCGCTTTTTAGTTTTTACTCTGAAAGACTCATCTCACGGATATATCAAAAATGGAGAACCTAGCTGGAAGTAATTCCTAGTGATTAGTAATAAATTAATATGCTATGCTTAAGTATAACAGAATCCTATCTACGCTATTTTTTAATCAGCAATGGAAAAATAAATAGTATAGGTCGGATTGACCTGGGAGATAAATTAGACCTAAAAAATAAAACAGCTGATAAATTTTATAATGATTTATCGGCTGTTTTTTCTATATTATCTGATCAAAATAGTAATCTGGCCAAAAATTTAGCGATTGCAATTCCCTCTCAATGGGCTGATTTTTCAATCTATAAAATTGATCCTGATCTAACTGAAAAAGATAAGCTGGAATATTTTGAATGGAAAAATTCCCAAAAATTCGGTGCTAAATCTACACAAAATACTTATCAATATTATCCTTTAGAATCTACTTCTTATGAGAATTATTTAGCCATTGCTTATCCTACTCAATTAAAAAATTGTTTGATTAAGTCTGCTCTGGGTAACAATTTTACTGTTGATTTTATAGATATAGATATTTTTTCAGTTTTAAATAGTGTTCAATATTCAGAACTAAATAATAATTTGGATTCATATGCGATATGGTCTGCTTCTGATAATCAAAACCACGCTATTCTCACCATCAAAAATGGTGTTGTCTCAAATTATATCGAAATAAATCCTTCCCTCCCAAATAATACTATCGTTAAGAATGCACTTCCCTTAGAACAAAATTTGATAGACGAACTCAAAAATATTTACAATAATGATGCAGGTCAAAGCGACCTATTTTCTAAGATATTCATGTTCAGCCATAATAATACCGAATTCATACAAAATGTAACACAATCTTCTAAAAATATAATTCAAGTACCCAATGTGCTGAAAATTATTAACGCTTATGATCTTGATCTTGCCTCTCAAGGAAAATCAATTAATACTACAGCCTCAGAATATTTAGATGTATTGGGACTTTTTATAAGAGGAGTAAATCCAAAATGAAAGGTCTTAATCTAGCTGGCCCTCCCGGAGTTCAGGATAGTAGTGATGGAGAGATTTATGAATCTAAGCCCTCTGAAGCCCGGACTAAAAAATTACAACAGGAGCAGACTTCAGATACTGAATCACCAAAAAGCCCCGGGAAGAAAAAAGGCAAAATCGTTAATATAATTTATAAAGTCATTGTAGCCTATCTTATACTGACATTTTTATTGATCATTGGTGATTACATTTATAATAACTTTATCAACCCACCCCGGCAAATAACAAAATCTGCTTCACAACAAAGGAAACAGCAGGCAGTCACAAATCAAAAAACTCCTGATCATTCTCAGAAGCATCCTATCCCAAATAAAAAATATATATCTCAAATTGTTAATAGCAAATCAAAATTGAAAGCAGGTTACGAACTTCTCTCAGCATTGCCTCCTAAAGCCTTTATTAAAACGCTAGACATATCAGAATACAGCCTGGAAGGTAAAATACACTTCCTTGACAAAAAAACCGGTTCAAACTACCAAAACGCATTGTTTAATAAACTGCCGAAAGTCCAATTTGAGAATTACGAACTTACCCGGATAACAGGTATGTTGCCATTTAAGTGGTCTGCATATATGTATTTAGATATAGCCGGTCTGGATTATCAGGAGACAAACAAACATTATGGTGTATTATCCGATCGTCAATTATCAATCGCTCTGAGTAATATAGTTGAAAAATCAAATGTCCAATTGACAAAATTTTGGATTTCATCAAAAAAGCAAAATGTCATCCGAGATTTTATCCTTGCGGGACAGGGCAAGACCATAAATGTGAGTAGTTTCTACAACAATTTATTGAAAAGAAATCTTAACCTGAGTTACGATAAAATCGTCACCAAAACCGATAAAAGTCAGGCATTACTAGAGTTTCAAATAGAAGGCAAAATTTACCCGGGTAATTAAAATATGGTTCGTATTATCACAGGCAAATATGGAAGTCGAAGGTTAAAGACTCCAAATAATAAATCAGTCCGCCCCACAAAAGATAGAGTCAAAGAAAGCATTTTTAATCAATTATTCAACATTATAGGTAGCTATCAGAATAAGGTTATATTAGACCTCTTCGCTGGTACTGGTAATTTTGGTCTTGAATGTATTTCCAGAGGAGCAGAACAGGTTGTTTTCGTTGATAATGATTATCGCCAGGTGACTTTGATCAAAGAAAATGCTGAAAAATTGGGTATTGATTCCAGCCAATATCACGTCCTAAAGGCCGATGCTCTCAGTCTCGACTACCAGATATATAATCCCGATCTAATTTTCGCAGACCCCCCTTATAAAATGAAGGATATTGATAGACTCTTTCAAAAGTTTCAAGAACTAAAAAAAGATAGCATCATAGTCTTCGAAATATCCAGGCATTATGAAATTCCTGAATATTTTAAAGAGTACCTGATTTCTCAAAAAGAATACGGATTTACTAAAGCTAATATATTTAAGAGATAAGAAATGAAAATAGCAATTTATCCTGGCAGTTTTGATCCAATTACAAATGGCCATCTGGATATTCTGAAAAGAGGGGCCAAGATATTTGATAAAGTAGTGATCGCAATTGCTGATAATATGCGCAAAGAATCTTACTTTTCCGTAGAAAAAAGATTGGAATTGATTGAAGGATGTACCACAGACCTTGATAATGTTGAAATAGATCGATTCAAGGGTCTGCTTGTAGATTATGCTAAAAAAGTCAAGGCCTCAGTAATTATTAGAGGTCTGCGCCAGGTATCAGATTTTGAGTATGAATTTCAAATGGCCCTGATGAATCGCCAATTGAATGATAATATAGACACTATATTTTTAATGCCCCACGAAAAATATACTTATTTAAGTTCTAGTGTTGTTCGCGAAATTACAAAGTTGAACGGCGATATAAGTAGATTCGTACCAGAAAATGTATTGAAGGAATTAAGAAATAAATACGGGAGCAAATAAATGAAGTTTATTGACAATATGCGAACTCAGGCAAAAAGGAAGAAAAAGAAAATCGTTCTTCCTGAGGCAGATGATGAGCGGATAATAAAAGCCGCCAGCATCCTGTCCCAAGAAAAAATAGCAAGTCCTATTCTGATCGGGAATGAGAAAAATATTAAAGATGAATTTTTAGAATTGGACCTGGATCTCGAAGGAATTTCTATATTTGAACCTGAAAAACATCCTCAACTTGATGAATTTGTCGAAATATATTATCAGAAGCGACAACATAAAGGAATTTCTCAAGAGGAAGCCGCAGAAACTATGCTGGGACGTAATTTTTTTGGAACAATGCTGGTGGAAAAAGGAATCGCAGATGGCTGTTTGTCAGGAGCCGCCACTCCAACCGGAGATGTCCTAAGACCGG
>JAIPHI010000177.1 GCA_021735285.1 Fidelibacterota bacterium
CGGACCGCCGGGTGTTGGCGGATTCGATAGACGTGTTTCACCGGCTGCTAGATCAAAGATTTACTCCCGGAAAAGGAACTTGTAAAATTACAAAAAAGAAAAGAAAAAAGGTTGCATGGAGATCATGAGCATTACCATTATGAAACCCAATTTTTCAACAAAAAAGGAGAATTAATTGACGTCGATGTTAATTCTACTTCCATATTAGATAATGGTAAGTATCAAGGGTCTCTATTAGTTGCCCGGGTTATTACAGAGCGGAAACAAGCGCAAAGGGCCAAAAAAAGAATAGAAAAGCAAAAACATCAAACTCAAAGACTGGAAACTCTGGGCACATTAGCTGGTGGTATTGGCCATGATTTCAATAATATTCTAACACCTATTTTAGGTTATTCTGAGATTATTCAGCAGAATTTAAACCAGGATAATCCCAATTATAAGTTTATCGGTGAAATTATGAAAGGCTGCTTACGGGCGAAGGATCTGATTTCCCAGATGCTCAGCTTTAGTAGAGATGAAGAACAGGATAAAAGACCTTTAAATATAATACCTATCATAAAAGAAGCCTTAAAATTACTAAGACCTTCGATCCCCAGGACAATTAAGATTACAAGAGATTTACAAGAACCCTGTCCTTTGATTAATGCCGACCCTACTCGCATACACCAGGTCATTATGAATCTATGTACAAATGCCTATCAGGCCATGGAAACTAAGGGAGGGATCTTAAATATTGCTTTAGAGACAATTCATATAGATTCCAAAAACAGTCGCAAATATATTGATCTAGAAGAAGGTAAGTATATTAAGCTGGTGATCAGTGACAATGGACCGGGCATGGACAAGGAAACAAAAAAACATATATTTGAACCCTTTTATACTACAAAAGAGGAAGGAACAGGTATGGGCCTGGCAGTAGTCCACGGCATAGTAAAAAGTCATAACGGCAGGATTAATGTTTATAGTGAAAAAGGAAAGGGGACAACTTTTAATATTTATTTACCAATAATCGAATCAGGAAAATCTGTTGAAATAGAATCAAATTTTACAATTCAAAGAGGAGCAGGGACGATTTTATTAGTAGATGATAGAGAGGAAGTTACTGATACTTTACAACAGATGCTGATCTCTCTAGGTTACGAAGTATATGTTGTTAATTCCAGTCAAAATGCCCTCGAAATTGTGAATCAACATAAAGACAAATTTGATCTGCTAATTACGGACTATATTATGCCTGATATGACAGGCGTGGAACTAGCCAATAAAATCAATACGATGCAAAGCAGTTTACCCAAAATTATGATCAGCGGACATAGATATCAGATGAATAGCGCGCAGCTAAAAGATAGCGGAATTAAAAAAATATTAAACAAACCGGTTCTTATTCCTGATCTGGCTAAGGCCATTCATGTTATTTTAAATGCTAAGGATACAAAACAAGAGTAATATCCATGAAAAATAATATTCATAAAAAAATATTAGAAAAAGCGCCCTATGGTTATGCCTATCATAGGATTATTGTAGATAATAATAAACCTGTAGATTATAAATTTCTGGAAGTCAATCGAGAATTTGAGAGGTTAACAGGGCTAAAGAAAATAAATATAATCAATAAGCGAGTATCTGAAGTAATGCCCTCTATACAGGAGGAGGAATTCGATTGGATTAAATTATTTGGCAATGTCGCTTTAAATGGTGGTGAAGAACAGTTTCAGCAATACTCAAAATTTCTCGATAAGCATTACCAGGTAAGACTATATTCACCGCAAAAAAACCACTTTATTACAATATTTAAAGATATTACTACAGAAATAAATATAGCCAAAGCATCCCAGGATTTCTTAGAATTTGAAGGCAATAAATTGGACTATCAGAAAATAACTGACAATTTACGCAAAATTTCAAGAGCAAAATTTATTGCTTTTAATCTATTTGAAGATAATGGTAAAGATTTTCGCACAATGGCCTTATCAGGGGTCAATAATAAAATAAAAAAGGGCTTTAAAATTCTTGGCTTTGATCCGGTCGGTAAAAAATGGGATTATGACCCCATTCGAGCCGAGAAAATAAAAGATAAGATGACCACTGAATTTGATAATCTTCATGAATTGACTGGTGAAATTATCCCAAATAAGGTAATTAAACTGTTGGAAAAAACTTTCCAAATTGGACAAACATTAATAGTAAAAATCACAAAACAGGGAAAAATGCTGGGCGATTTTACCATTATGATGGAGAAAGGTAAAAAACTTATTAATCAAAATGTGGTAGAACTATATGCTCAGCAAGTTGGAATCTATATTGAAAGGAAACATTACCAAATAGAACTTAAAAAAAATAAAGATAGATTACACCGGGCTCAAGAATTAGCGGATTTAGGAAGCTGGGAATTAAACCTGGATAGCAATAAGGTGAATATTTCAGAGCAAGCCCAAAAAATATATGGCTTAGATAAGCAAACCAATTTAGATTTTAAAGATATAAAAAAAATTCCATTAAAAGAATATAGAACAAAACTTGATAATGCTCTAAAGAATCTGATCAAAAATAATACTGAATATGATGTAGAGTTTCAAATAAAACGACCTACCGATGATAAAATTGTAGATATTCACTCAGCAGCTGAATATAATGCTGAAGAAAATATTGTATTGGGCACTATCCAGGATATTACATCTAGAATAAAATCAAAGGAAGAATTGACAAAAAATGAGGAAAAATTCAGACAAATATTTAACAATGCTAACGATGCAATTTATCTCCATAAATTAACCGATAATAATATGCCCGGTAAATTTATTGAAGTTAATGACGTTGCCTGTGATATGCTGGGATATGCTAAGGAAGAATTTACTCAAATGACTCCTTCGGACATCGATAATCCCCAATTTGATATTGAAAAAAAGATGACCAAACTTTTTAAGGAAAAACATGTAACATTTAAAAGTAAACATATCACTAAAAAAGGTAATAAAGTACCAGTAGAAATCAGTGCCCATCTATTCACTTTATTGGGCGATAAAATAGTTATATCAATTGCAAGAGATATATCCCAAAGATTGGCCCAGGAAAAACAATATAAAAAAATTATCAAGACTGCAATCGACGGTTTTTGGCTTGTGGATAAAAAGGGTAATATTTTGGAAGTTAATGCAGCTGCTTGCAAAATGTTAGGATATACACAAGAGGAAATTTTATCAAAAAATATCAATGATATTGATGCTCTGGAATCTCAAGAGGAGACGAAGCAACGTATAGACACTATTTTAAAAGAAGGTTCGGGATACTTTGAGACTAAACACCAACAAAAAGATGGGACAATAATCGATGTCGAAATAAGTACAAATTACATTTCCCATGGTAAAGGCCGATTTATCGTATTTATAAGAGATATAACTGAAAGGAAAAAAGCAGAGCAGGAGATTAGAGAATCCCGAGAGAAACTGGAACTATTTTTCCAACAATCACTCGATGGTTTTTTCTTTATGATGCTGGATGAACCTGTCGAATGGAATGGTAACATTGATAAAAATAAAGTTTTAGATTATGCTTTCGAACATCAGCGCATTACCAAAGTAAACCAGGCCATACTTGATCAATATGGTTTTAAAAAACAAGAATTTCTCGGATTAACCCCGCAAGACCTTTTTAAACATGATATAGATTATGGTAAAAAAGTGTGGAAAGATTTCTTTAATAAGGGAAAGCTTTACATAGATACCGCAGAAAGAAAAGCAGATGGATCAAAAATCTGGATCGAAGGTAATTATATATGTATGTATGATGATAAAGGCAGGATAACAGGACATTTTGGCATTCAAAGAGATGTCACTGCAAGAAAGAAAAATAAAATCAGACTAAAAGAAAAAACTGAGCAGCTCAAAAAAGCTCAGAAGATGGCCAACCTGGGCTATTGGGAAATGAATATCCAAACGGGTAAGGCAATCTGGTCGGATGAATTTTTTCGTATATGCGGGTTTAAGCCGCAGAGTTTTGAACCTAATGCTGAAAAAGGCTTTGAATTAATTCATCCGGATGACCGGGAAAGAGCACAGAAAACATTGGGAGAAGCCATCAAGGAAGGTACTGACTATAGTATAGAAAAAAGGATAGTCCGTCCTGATGGAGAAATTCGCCATGTTTTATCAAAAGGCAATATTATTCAGGATAAAAACGGTGAGCCCAAAACTCTTTCCGGATATTTTCTTGATATTACCGAAAGAAAAGAAGCTGAACTTGAATTAATGGAAACTAATCTTAATCTGGAAAAGGCCACAGCCATTGCCAATAGTATGGCTTCACAGGCAGAGGCTGCTAATATTGCCAAAAGTGAATTTCTGGCCAATATGAGCCATGAAATAAGGACTCCTTTAAATAGTATAATTGGATTTACTGAGTTATTATTGGATACCTCATTAGGTAGAACACAAGAAGAATATATTAATAACGTTCATGTTGCCGGTAACTCCCTGTTAGACCTTATTAATGATATTCTGGATTTTTCAAAAATTGAAGCCGGCCGTATGAATCTGGATTATACTGATACCAATCTTATTAATTTATTAGAAAATGCCAGTGACATAGTAAAAATGAAAGCCCATGCTAAGGGGTTAGAATTATTGAACAATATTGATCCCAAAGTGCCAGAAATTGTATCTATTGATCCGACCAGACTGAGACAGGTTCTGATAAACCTATTAAATAATGCTATTAAATTCACTGATGAAGGTGAAGTGGAACTGAAAACCGAGCTGGTAGAGCAAAACCAAAAAAATGTTACTTTGATTTTTTCCGTCAGGGATACAGGTCGAGGTATAAGTAGAAAGCAGAGAAAAAATATATTTGAATCTTTTACTCAGGCTGACGGTTCTATTACCAGGAAACATGGCGGTACCGGTCTGGGATTGAGCATTTCCAAGCATCTGGTTAAGCAAATGGGCGGTAAACTTGAACTGGAGAGCAAAATAGGTGAGGGGTCCTGTTTTTATTTTACTCTGGAGATGCAGATCATTGAACAAAAAGCAAGCAAGGAAAATCTTGGAATTAATCAGGTTCTGGTAATAGATGACAATCAAAATAATAGAACAATCTTAAAAAACATATTTATTAAATGGAATATAGATACATTTTTAGCAGGTAATGGTAGCGAAGGAATTGAAACTTATAAGCAAAACTTAGAAGCTATTGACCTGATCATTATTGATTTTCATATGCCCGGACTGAATGGTCTTGAAACCGCTCAAAGGATGACTTCTATTATAAGTGATAATCCACCCCAGATTTTACTCTATAGTTCAGCGGCAAAACAGGTTAATAATGTTAACATAAAAGAATATGGTATCCACAAGAAACTGGAAAAACCGGTTAAACAAATACGTTTATACAATACTATTAAAAATTTCACAGGCCAAAATAGCTCTAGTATGTTCGAAGACAATGATTATACCAGGGAAATATTTAAAGATAATATTAAAATTTTAAT
>JAIPHI010000178.1 GCA_021735285.1 Fidelibacterota bacterium
ATGTCAAAATTATAAATGAAGAGAATGTGACTAACAAAGAAAGTGATTTTTACGAAATCAAAGATGGTATAACCGTTATACCTAAAAATACAATTATAAATTCAGGCACAGTTATTTAGCCTGAAAAATTAATACCTTATCCAGAACTAGCCTCTCTCTATAAAGTCCATATTTGGCTATGCAGGGCTTTGGGATACGATCCAGGATAAATAATCTCTTTTCGAATGCTTTTGGGATTAGGATTAGCCATGCAAACATTTAAATTAAATTTTCTTGAAAAAAAATTTTAAAATACTATTTATGAATACTATAATCCATGAACTGATCATGAATAATCCGGATTAGAAAAATTTGTAAATTAATTCAATTAATTAGTTTCATTAAGATAAAAAAATTAATTAAATTTACCCCTCTAATCTAATTGATTATTTGTTGTCTTATGAGAAAATTGAAAAAACCAAATTATAATAAATTGTTTGCAGATTTGGATGATAATGTTGCCAAATTGCAAAAAATTTGTGATTTTTTAAGAAATAATATCAAACATTATGACTGGGTTGGTTTTTATATGGTTCGACCGGGTAAAAATGAATTAGAATTGGGACCTTTTTCGGGAGAAGCTACAGACCACAAAGTAATTCCATTTGGTAAAGGGGTATGTGGACAAAGTGCTACAAGAGAAGAAATGATCGTTGTGCCTGATGTTACTGAGCTTGATAATTATTTGGCCTGTAGTTTGTATGTTAAGGCTGAAATTGTCGTACCTGTTTTTAAGCAGGGGAAATATATTGCCCAACTGGATATAGATTCTCATCAACTGGACCCTTTTACAAAAGAAGATGAAAATTATTTGAAAGATATTATTTCTCAGCTAACCTATCTGTTTCCAATAAGGGATTATAAAAGTGAGATTTAAATTAAATAATAAAAAAATATTACTGACCGTTTTAATATTTTTCCTTGTTATAAGTATGTTCTTTTCGGGGAAAATATATAGGGCTGCTAACCAGTTATATTTAAAACTAAAAATACTTAACCAGGTTATAAGTCTGATCAATACCAATTATGTAGAGGTGCCTGATTGGGAGAAGATAATTACTGGTGGAATTGAGGGCATAATGGGTGAGCTGGATCCCCATTCAGTATATATAAAAAAGAAAAAAATGGAGGAAGTTGAAGAGGAATTCAAAGGTGAGTTTCAGGGGATTGGAATAGAATTTGACATCCTGAATGAATTTATAACCGTAATTTCTCCTATAGCAAATTCGCCTGCTGATCGCGCCGGACTCCAGGCCGGTGATAAAATCGTTGAGATCAATGGTGAATCCGCAAAGGGGATTACGGAGGATGAAGTCTTTAAAAAACTGAGAGGACCGAAAGGTTCTAAAGTAGATATTACTATTAGGCGGAGGGGAACAGAAGATTTTCAAGTCACTCTAATGAGAGATGATATTCCAATCTATAGTGTGCTAGCATCCATAATGTTGAATGATAGTACAGGTTATATTTATCTCCACCGTTTTTCTGAAACATCCCGTGAAGAAGTTGAGGAAGCTTTGCAAGAACTACATAAAAAAGGTGCAAAAGCCTACATTTTTGATCTGCGTAATAATAGCGGAGGGTTACTTGGTCAGGCGGTTGATATTGCAGATTTTTTCATAGCAGGGGAGAAAAAACTTGTCTATACCAAAGGAAGAAAGGAAGAAACTGAGCAGGAATATTATTCCAGTCAAGCTTATCCTTATGAAGAGAAACCATTAGTTGTCTTGATAAATAGAGCTTCAGCAAGTGCCAGTGAAATTATCGCTGGAGCAGTACAAGATTTGGATAGAGGTCTGATCCTGGGCGAAAGAAGTTTTGGCAAAGGGCTAGTTCAGAGGCAATATAAATTACAGGATGGTTCGGCAGTAAGAATTACTGTTGCAAGGTATTACACACCAGCCGGTCGTTTGATCCAAAGACCCTATGATGGTGATATGGAAGATTATTATGAAACTTTTACTTATGAAAACAGAGATTCAGTCATGGCTGAACGCGACTCTCTACAAAATAAAATTGAGTATAAAACCAAAGGTGGAAGAGTAGTGTATGGTGGGGGTGGAATAACTCCTGATTACCATGTTGAAGACAGTTTGGATCTGAAAGAAGCGACTCTTAAAATATTAAGATCACCTCAACGCTTTGTTTTCAATTTTGCTACTGATTACGCAGCAAAAAACCAGAAACTTAAAGAGGATAAAGAACAGTTTATTGACAGCTTTCAGCTTTCTGAAAAAGCCTATCAAGATTTTAAAATTGCTATCCAAAAGGAGCTACAAGATAGTATTGACCTTGTTGAAATTGATCATGATAAACAATTCATAAAAAATAGAATAAAGGCTGAGATAGCACGAAACTTTTGGCAATATGACGAGTACTATAAAGTGATAAGGAGATATGATAATCATATTCAATTTGCTCTTGATAAAATAAGTGAAGCTCGTCAATTGTTTAAGGTTAACAGGAATAAAAAATAATTGTTGTAATAATTAAAGTTGCTATTTAAATTATACAGTCTTTAAGTAACGAATTGAGAATATAGAAATGTGAAAAAAGGAGGAAATTCACAAATGATTGAATTATTTAACCAGGGCGGACCTTTTATGTGGCCAATTTTAGGTCTTTTGGTTTTCGCTTTAGTTCTAGTATTAGAGAGAATTTACACCTTAACAAAATCTTCATTGTCTACAAAAAAATTCGTCCCACAAGTTAACCAGGCGCTGGAAGAAGGCGGTGTTAAAGAAGCAATTAAAGTATGTGAAGAAACACCAGGTGCTGTATCTGAAATTTTTCATGCTGGTCTGTCCCGGGCAAAATATGGTATTGATTCAGTTGAAAAAGCAATTTCCGATGCCGGAACAGTTGAGATGGCTTTTCTTGAAAGAGGAATGGTATGGTTATCAATGATTATCGCAGTTGCGCCGATGTTAGGATTTGCTGGAACAGTCGCTGGAATGGTAAAAGCCTTTCAAGATATTGAAGCTGCAAATAATATTTCTCCTGCTGTTGTTGCTGGTGGTATTTCCCAGGCTCTATTGACAACATTATTTGGTCTTATTGTAGGTATTATAACACAGGTTTTTTATAATTTATTTACCTCCAGGGTTGACAAAATTGTGATTGATATGGAAGAAAATACCATTAATCTAATGGATAAATTGGTTGAAAAAATAGACTAAAAAGAGTGTGTAAATATGTTAGTAGATAAAAATAAAAAAAGGGAAGATGCTGAGGTCCCACAGGGATCACTTGCAGATATTTCTTTCCTGATCTTAATATTCTTTATGGTCTCAACAACTATAAACATGGATAAGGGAATTGGTCTGATTTTACCAGGCGAAGGTCAAGAGAAAGAAATATATAAAGAGAATATCACCAATGTAATGGTGGACCCTAGAGGCAATGTTCTTCTCGATGAGAAGCAAGTTGAAATGCAAAATCTTTCTGGCGAATTAAGACAAATCCTGAGTGAAAAACCGGATATGATCTTCTCTGTTAAAACCCATCCTAAAACAAAATATCAGGATTATATTGATGTTCTTGATAAATTGAAAACCGTTAATGCTAAAAATATATCTATTGCTCAATAACAGGGGGTATAATGAAATTAAAAAGAAAAAGTGAACGAAAAACGGATATCCCTACTGCTTCTCTTCCGGATATTATTTTTATGCTCATCTTCTTTTTTATGGTGTCCTCTGTTCTGAAGAAGTCAGAAGGTCTCCCTATTACTTTACCGGAAGCAAAACAGATACAAAAGCTGGAATCTAGAGTACACGTAGCTCAAGTCTGGATTTCTAAATCGGGTATGATATCAATCGATGGAAAAATCGTTGAACCTGCTAGTATCAGAAATATAATGTATAAGAAACGTGTAGCAGATCCGCAGCTTACTGTATCTGTGCGAGCCGATCGTCAAACCCCTATGGAAGTCATTGATAAAGTCCATAAGGAGTTAAGAAAGGCTGATGCATTAAAGGTAAATTATTCATCTAGAACTGCAACATAGGGATTATATATATGATACTTAGAAAAAAACCAGAAGCTAGTTTAAAACTAAAATACCCATTAATATTACGGGTAAGTTTAGTCCTCAGTTTAATTTTTCTGATCACTTTTATGTTGGCTTTTCCTAAATTTAGAAGAGAAGCTAAACAAATTGAACAAAAGCAATCTTTTATTAAACAGGATGAATCAGTTGTAACTGAACAACAAATCCAGTCTGCTGCTCCTCCTTCAAAAGCCACAATACCTGTGGAATCAGAAGATGAAGACCTTGCTAATGAGGATTTCGATTTTGATATGCAGGATTTTGAAAATTATCAAGCGGATGAATGGTCAGCACCACCTCCTCCACCAGAAGAAGAAAATGATAATTCAAGACGGAGAAGATTTATTGCTTATGATGAAGCTCCGCAGCCAATTGGTGGTTTTAAAGCAATTCAACAAAATATTATTTATCCGGAAATTGCAAGAGAAGCCGGAATTGAAGGCAAGGTTGTAATTCGAGCTTTTATTGATAAGAATGGTGATGTCCAGGAATGCGAAGTTGATCAGGGAATACCAAATACAGGTCTTAATGAAGCTGCTATTAATGCCATAAAAAGAACAAAATTTAAACCGGCAATGCAGAGAGATAGAAAAGTTGGAGTGTGGATTTCCATACCTGTATTTTTCCGTTTAAATAAATAAAAGTGATTTGCTGAGATAAATACATCCTAGCAAAATTAAAAATTTAAAAGGGTGGCTCCTATCATGAGTCACCCTTTTTGCATTTTTTAGGTTTTATGCGCATATTTATTATATATACTATGAAAAGTTTGTAATGGAGAGGTTGTTATGAGCAAAAATTTAAAAAGATGTAGAGACCTGATTGCTATTGAATTGGAAGACCTAAAAATGGATATTGAACATCTACTTGAAATTAATAAGAAAAAAATTGATAATGACGAAATTACCAATTATGTATTTCGGGAGAATAGGGTCACATTAAAAGATGAGATTAATGCCATTAAGACTTTTCATAGAACTGTAGATAATTTAAGTCTATCTAATTTTAATTCAAGGGAAGAAATATTTGAATATCTTGAAAACAAATTTGAGAGAATTGTTGAAGAAGCCGGATATGGAAAAGGTATCCTATATTTTGTAAAGAGAAAACTTAATAAGATTAGGAAATATCTTTGTATCACACAGTGAGGATATTTTAAAATAACTTTCCTTTTATATACTCTCCCATTTTTTACCATAAAATATAATTACTAATATTATTAATATTAAACCGGCTAAAATCAATAGAGGATTATATATTTTAAAGCCAGCTGGTAAAAAACCAAAGCAAATGGCAATAATTCCGGCAAAAATAGCATATGGAATTTGAGTTTTTACATGGTCTATGTGATCAGATCCCGAGGCCATAGAGGATAAAATTGTAGT
>JAIPHI010000179.1 GCA_021735285.1 Fidelibacterota bacterium
CTGCTTGCTCCTCAGCATTAGTTAAAATCAAGTGGTGGAGCCACATTATAATGGCATCTTTCCCTCTGAATCGTGCCGGCCGAAAATATAGATTGGTCCCCTCATCATAGACATTATTCAAATTTCCCTGAATTGTTCTGGAATCCATACTAAGTCTAATATACTTTTTCTCCGCCTGATTAAGATATTCAAGAGGCGTTTTGTCAAACCTCTTATATTCCTCTCTCAGAATATAATTTATATTAGTATAATGGTTATTAAATACTACTTCACTACGATTTTTGATTGGCAACTTCCCTTCGGATTTCATTATTATATACTGAAGATTTGCAGGTTTTCCCTCGATTATCCCCTGTACAATACTAGCATCCAATTGATAGCTTTCCAAATTATCCAGTTCAACCGGTTCCAGGTCTTTTCGCTCCTGATTGGAATGGGAAGGATATTGAAAACCTAATCTTTGGTTGGTGAAGAACCTGGCAGGATTGCTAAAAAATTCATCCAGTTTTTCAATGGTAATTTCCGATTTAAGATTCTCCTCCACAACCGGCAATTCATCCTTTTTTTGATAAAATCTATCTATTTTTACTGGTTTCTGTAATATTTTAGCAGCTGCCAGATCATCTTCAAAGTAGGAGTTTAAAGAACTATTTTTAATAAAATACTTAGGAGAATAACTTTTTAATTTATGTTCCTTATAGATTTCTTCTAATAATGCCGTGTATTCATCTTCAGACTTCGCACTATCTTCCAAAAAATCCAATAGATCGCTAAGAACCAAAGAGGGAGGTAAATCCTCATTATTTCTATCATATCCTATATAACTGGCATAAAAATATTTTTCTGCGGCCATGATTGATTGAAGAAATAGATACCGGTCTTCGTTCTTTTTTGAACGATCGCCTGGCCAATCTTCAGCATTATTAAGATCAAAGCTAAGGCTTCTTTCAATACGCGGGAAATCCCCTTCGTTAAGACCTAGCATGCAAATAACTTTTGATGAGATTCCATTCAGATGCTGAGTAGAACCGATTGTTATCTCGCCTCTGAAATATCCTCTACTCGGTGACTGCGACTTAACATTGTTCTTTAAATAGTAACGAATTGTATCTATCCCCACTTCAGCAGAACTCTGACTCGTGCTAATTTTATTAAAAAGATCAACTATGCTATTTTTAAGTTGGAATATATAATCATAAGTTTGATTGTTGGAAAGAAAGAAATTATCGATCATTTCCAGAATAATATTCTGCCAATCCTGTAACGAATACTTATTCCTGAATTTTTCCTCAAGGTCCCTGAGTTCTTTAATAAAACTGTTCAGATTGCCTAAAACTTCTGAGTTCTGGCCTTCAATTTTATCGTAAGGAACAATATCTTTATATAAATTATTTGAAATATTGTTCATAGCATAACCTAATAACAGTCTATTAAGACCGAATTTCCAGGAATTTTCACTAAATTCGCTATGACCATATAATTTGTGGTATTTTGCATCCAATCCCCATCGAATACCGGTTTCCTGAATCCACACGGATATTAGTTCCAGATCATCATCACTAAGATTAAATGCCTCGGATACCATTCTATCTTCCAGTATTTCTAAAATATAACTAGCCTTAAAACGGGAGTTATTTATATTTAAAATTTTAATAAAAGTATCGAGAAGCTTTTCAAACGACGTCCCAGAAATCTCAGCAATTCTGTAAGGTAAATATTTTTCATTTTTTTCATCCAATCGGTTAAAGACTGCTTTAAAATAGGGTATATACTCCTCTATTTCCGGAATAATGACTGTGATATCCTGAGGACGGATAGAATGATCATTATCAATTATATTAAGGAGATAATTATACAAGGCTTCAACTTCCCGCATTTTATTATGAGTTCGATGAATTTGTAAAGAGGAATCTCTACGAAGTTCTATTTTTTGTTTATCATGTAAAATTGATTTTTGAATTTCATGTAGTAAAGTATTCGATTGAATCTCAGTAAATTGCCTCTTACATTGTTCAGCAATATTTTCTAATAAAAATTCAAATTCCAGACCTGTAGTCCCATTGGATGCATAGAATTCATTATCCCCATCGGATTTGATTTTGTGAGAGGCTATACTTTTATAAAAATTATGCAAATTAGTTTTTAAATTGATATCTTTTGGACCGTATCTAGAACGCCTATAAGATATATGAAAAAAATAAACATCAATATATCGACTCATTTTTTCAAAAAATTTCAAATAAAGCGGAGCCAGAGTTGTGATTCCAAAGATACTTATTTGCTCATTATCAAAGTTGAAATTCATATCTTCTTTTGTTATAAAATCATAAAAGCCCTGCACCCGGCTTATATGATCTTCACATAATTTCTGCCATATTTCTGCTTGCCATTTTTGACTATTTGTGATCTCTCCTCTTTCCCATTTAAGAGGAAGAAGTGGTCTATATATTTGATAATTATCAAAAACTGTTGCTATTTTTTCTGACAATTGGAACCTTTTCAGAGCCTTATTTTCACCTCTAATATAATCTCTCAAAACATTATAATCGTCTTCAATACTTTCCAGGATAGAATAAATTTCCCAGCTCATTATTTCCGGTTGAAAAATATCTATGTTGGGTGGATTACTAAGGTTTTCCTGCAGAGTCTCATTGACAAAATTATTCATAAAAGGGAGGTCAAGATTACATGTAATTCCACGTAAAGCGGTTAATTTTTTTTTAAGAAAATCAGACGTACCCTGACTCTGGATTATAATTTTTTCTGATTTCAGAGGATCCTCTAGTCCATTGTCTAGCAGTGGCACTAATTCTTTCTCAATTAATTGGTGCATATTATTTGAAATATGTAAAATAAAGGCCATTTAATATTCCGCTTGCTAGTCCCGATATTTTCCTTCTAAAACTACAAATAAATCCCAAAAGATGGAAGCCTGAATATGAATGGTAAAGCCATCAAATAAAAATTACTCTCAAATCAAGCTCATTGAATGAATTAATTCAAATCTAACTAGATGACTGTGTAAAATTTCTTGGAAAATTAATCCTAAAAAGTTAAAATAGGAGAACTCGCCGAGAGGAGTTATATAACTCCTTTAAAGTAGATGTTATTTTTTACTATATTTTCAACTCCTCCAGGGGTTAAAAATGTTGATTCCCTTCTCTACCGCTTCCATCGGCAGTTATGCTTATTGAACTTTTCCAGAGTTCTTAACCGCTCATTGAAAATCGAACTCTTGAATTGAATAAAATAACAAATATAATCATAATCACTAAATTTATTTTATCAAAAATTTCAGCGAATAAAAATAATCAAAACTCTGAATAAGGGCTGAAGCAAAAAAATCTTTCACAATTAAAAAAACGAGGGGACTAATTATGAAAAACAAGCAGGGTCTTCCACCGGAAGCCTATGAAGAAATACCTGGTGACGAATACTCACCCTATATTCCCAAGACCGAAAGTATGTCTGAATTGACAATTAAATCTCTAATCTATGGATCACTCTTTGGAATCCTATTTGGAATGGCTAATGCCTATTTAGGACTGGTATCAGGCTTAACTATTTCTACAGCCATTCCCTTAGCTGTTTTGACTGTGGCAGTTTCTAAACTTTTTCAGCGGATTACAGGAAAAACTTCCATTCTGGAGAACAATATCACGAAAACAACCGGTTCTGCCAGCTCATCACTGGCTTCGGGTATTATTTTCACCATCCCGGCCCTTTATATGTGGGGTATGAAACCGGGACTACTAAAAGTCACATTAATCGCTCTGGCAGGAGGATTAATCGGTGTCTTATTCATGATTCCACTGCGCCGTTTCTTAATCAAAAATGAACATGGGAAGCTTCCCTATCCGGAAGGGATTGGTTCAGCCGAAGTCCTTGTTGCTGCTGACACCGGCGGTACCAGTGCAAAGAATGTATTTTGGGGGCTTGGAATCGGCTTTATATATACTTTTCTAGTCCGTATTGTAAAGTTATTCAAAGGAAATATCTGGGTAAAAATACCTTTTCTAAAAAAAGGCATGATTGGAATGAAAACCCAACCAGCCTTATTGGGGGTGGGATACATTTTAGGATTTCGGATAAGTTCAATAATGGTTGCCGGCGGGTTATTATCCTGGATAATTTTGATCCCCGGCTTAGCATATTATGGAGAAGCTGTCGGACACGCTATATATCCTGGGACTACACTCATTGCTAACATGGATCCTCAGGAAATTTGGACAACTTACATCCGCTATATTGGTGCCGGTGCAGTTGCCACTGCAGGTTTTATCACTTTAATTAAGTCTATTCCCACCATGGTTTCGAGCTTTAAAGTCGGTCTCCAGCATATCAAAGAAGCCCGCGCCGGTAAAAAAGTGGATCGAACTGATGACGATCTATCATTAACAGTGGTTCTAGTCGGGGTGGGTGTTATTGCCTTGATAATTGCCATAATTCCGACAGTCTTTAATTTCACAAATGCCTTTTTTATGCGTTTGCTGGCGGCCTTTTTAGCTGCGGTTTTTGCTTTTTTCTTTGTTACTGTCTCGGCCAGGATTGTAGGTCTTGTCGGAGTAACTTCTAATCCTACTTCCGGCATGGTGATAGCAACATTAATCTTTACCAGTTTGATCTTTATGGGGATTGGTTTAAAAGGAATAGATGCCAAAATTGCCACCATCACAGTGGGTGGTTTGGTAGGATGCGCAGCTTCCATTGCCGGTGATACTTCCCAGGACTTAAAGGCCGGATTTCTCATCGGCGCCACACCCAAAAAACAACAGATAGCCGAGCTGGTCGGTGTATTCGCAACTGCTTTCTTTGTAGCCCTCAGTGTGATGATTCTTGGTAAAGCGCATGGTTTTGGGTCCCCCGAACTACCTGCGCCCCAAGCCAGTATGATGAAAATGATCATCGATGGTTTAATCAGCCAAAATATTCCCTGGACTTTAGTTTTCATTGGAGTTGGTATTACTCTTTTTGTTCATTTTGTAATTAAAATTCCAGCCTTGGCCTTTGCTGTCGGAGTCTATTTACCGGTCTCTACAATGGTTCCGATTTTCATCGGAGGTAGCATAAGAAATGTAATTGAAAGTAGATGTGGTGATAATACAGAATTACTCGAAGAGAGAAGAGAAAAAGGCATTCTATTTGGTTCGGGTCTTGTAGGAGGAGATGGATTAATGGGAGTGCTGGTAGGTCTCTTGGTCATTCTTGGCAAACGGCCGGATCTATTATCAGAAAATTGGGCAGGCAGTTTATCTATTCTTGTTGCCCTGGCTTTCTTTATCGGCCTTGCCTATCTATTGATAAGATTTACAAGACCTTCTGAAGAATAAAAACTATATTTTTATCCCGAAAAGCAACCTGGTAATTGGTTAGTGAGCCTCCATTTATATTTCTTTGCTTTGCTTTACGGGATTTTTATTTTTCTAGTCAAATATAAATTGTAATTT
>JAIPHI010000008.1 GCA_021735285.1 Fidelibacterota bacterium
CAAAGAAGCAGCAGTAGCAAGAGCAACACCATGTTGACCTGCACCGGTTTCGGCAATAATTTTCTTCTTACCCATTTTTTTGGCTACCAGAGCTTCCCCAAGACAGTGATTTATCTTATGCGCTCCGGTATGATTGAGATCCTCACGTTTGAAGTAAATCTGCGCCCCTCCATACTTTTTTGATAAAGCTTGTGAATAAAAAATAGGGCTAGGTCTGCCTACATAATGCTTATACAAATAACGAAGTTCCTCCTGAAATTCATCATCATCTCTGAGGGAGGTATAAGACTCCGTAATTTGATCAATGATCTCCTGCAACTGCTCAGGAATATAACTTCCCCCATATTCCCCAAAATACCCCTTTTCATTTGGCTGTGGTTCTAACATTTTTCCTCCTATTTTAATTTATTTGACTGATATAACAAAAAAAAGCCGCAACCTTTTCAGGCTGCGGCTTCTACTATTAAATTTATGGGCTTATTTTCTAAATAAAATTAGTAAGCAAACCTGAAAAGGCGTATGTAATATATATCTGCCACCATCGCCATGAGTTATTATTTTTCAAGTTTGCATTCATGACCTTAATCTAAGATAAAAATTTGAATATCAAAAATATTTTTTATCAAATAATAAACAATCATTTCACTCATTTTATACAATTTCTGAATATAGCGATTTTCAAATAAGTTGTCTTATAAAATGAAAATATATTTTATACAAATACTAGTTAAATCTATTTTTCCCTTCAGCCTATTGAAGGCTTCAGGAAAACCCACAACTAAGGATAGTTATGCTACATTAGACAAAACTTTTGCAAATCGTTATAAATACAAAAAAACTACTTGACATCAAAATTAACTATCACTAATATATGACTGACCAGTCAGTCGAATTGATAATAAAGGTCTGATATGAATAATAATCACAACAAAAAAGACAAAATCCTAGAAGCAGCTATCCAGGTTTTTGCCCAACATGGCTATGAAAGAGGAACTGTTTCTGAAATAGCAAATGCCGCTGGAATAGCCAAGGGTTCCTTCTATCATTATTTCAGTAGCAAGGAAGAAATCATCTACGATCTCTTTGATCTATTTTTTGAGCAATTTATCATGAATTGGGAACAAATCATTGACAAAAATATCTCCCCGGTTAGAAAAATAAAATTACTTATTGACCAGACATTTGAGGATCTAATTCAGATGCAGAAAGAGAAAGACCTAACCAAAATGATCCTGATATTTGAAATTATGTTTTTACTTTTCAGAAAATCACTTAAGGATAAAAGTGAAAACAACATTGAACAACTTTTTCTGCGATATTATGACATTTTAGTGCCCCTCTTTAAGGAAGGACAGGAAAAAGGTATTTTCCGTTCTGACATCGATCCTGAGTATGCGGCTTATCTCATTTTCGGAATGATCGATGGGTTCAGCCTGCATTTTATTATCCAAAAAGATAATTATGATATAAAAGAAAGTAAAAAATATTTAATAGATTTAATCTTAAACGGACTTGTAAATAAGTAAGGAGGCGCATAGTGCGAAAATTATTAATTATTAGCATAGTATTATCAACATTCTTATATGGAGAGAAAATGACAGGGAAACGACTTCTTGATAAAGCTATCGATGTTATGAATCCCGAAGATTCGAAAGCTACATTAATCCAGACAATTCAGACTACAACCGGTGAAACAAGAACCTTGAAGTATGAATCCTATTCTGCTGAAGAAGGAAAATATACTTTGATGCGCTACCAGGAACCTGCTCGAGTTCGTGGCAATGCTCTGATGATGAAAAATTACGCTAATGATATCTGGATGTATAATCGCAGAACCCGCAGAGTGAGAAAACTAGCATCCCATGCCAAACGTCAAAATTTTGAAGGTTCTGATTTTACTTATGAAGATATGGGAACCGGCGACTCCTGGAAGGAAGATTATGATCCTGAGAATCAAGGCAAAGAAACAATTGATAACACAGAATGTTACCATCTGAGCTGTACTCCAAAAGAAAATGCTGATGTGGCTTACTCAAAAATGGTAGTCTGGTTAAGAACTTCCGATTATTATCCTGTCCTTATTGACTACTATAAGGATGGAAAACTTTTCAAAAAATTACTGATAAAAAACATTGAAAATATCGAAGGCCATCCTACAGCCAGAAAAATGGTAATGAAAAATGTTCAAGAGAATAGCCAGACCATTATGGAGTATGAGGACATTACCTATAATGTAGATCTTGATAAAAGTTATTTTACCGAGAGAAGATTACGTAGATAAAGATTGGGAGAAAAGCATGCTTAAAAAAGTAATGATTTTTTGCTTTTTAATCACAACCACTATTTTTGCTAAAGTTTACTGGTACGGATATTACGAAACAGAATTTGATAATATTGGCTTACCAAAGGAGAAGTTATATACAAATTACCATAAATTTCGGCTTGATATGGATGTCTCGCCTTCCAATAATATTCGGATTGCGGGTAATATAATCTATAAACATTTCGAAGGTGCAACTAAGTACAATTATATGAATTTTCTGGATGAATACTATCATACTCTCCGCCTGGAAGATGAAAGTCCATTATTTGTTGGTGGGACTCCAATGGTGATCAATAATAGGACTTATGAACTAAAAGATACTTTATTCTTTGATAATATCTTTTTAGAATTACATCACAAATATTTTGATCTAATTCTGGGAAAACAGCAACTACCAACAGGCTCCGGATATGCCTGGAATCCTACTGATATTTTTAATAAAAAGGATATTTTTGATCCTACTTATGAAAACCGGGGTGTCAATGCGCTTCAGTTAAGAATACCTATTGGTACTCGCTATAATCTGATCGGCATTATCCAACCTGGAAAAGATTACGACAATACAACTCAATATTATGAGATGAAAGGCTGGTTGGGAAGTTTTGATGTAGCTTTCTCTTATGCTCGTACTGAGTACAATCCTGCTTCTGTTTATGAATTAATAGGGATGAGTAAAAATCCAGCGGTTATCCGCGATGTTGGAGGATTCAATATGGAAGGTGAATTACTTGGATTAGGATTAAGAACAGAAATTGCTGTCAATCGACTCAACCAGGACAATGATAATTTAAAATATGAATATATAATAGGCGCCGATTACACTTTTCGAAATTCACTATATTTATTAGGTGAATATTATCATAATGATTTTGGTTCTGAAGTTGATCAGACCCGGCTTATTGATTACATGCACTATTTTAATTACACAGTAAAAAGCCTGAATCAAAATTATGCTTTTGGCATGCTTCAATATCCTCTCACTGACTTAATAGATATTTCCCTCTCCTCTATTGCTAATCTGGATGATGAAAGTATTGCTATCAATCCCAGACTGGTCTATCGGATTTATCAGGATGTGGAATTAAATTTTATAGGCACATATTTTTACGGTGAGGATAACAGAGACGAATTTGGTTATCAGGATTATATGGCCAGAGTAAGGTTAAGAGCATATTTTTAAGAATATCTGAACAGATAAAGAGGAATTAATACTTTTAAAAATATTTATGGGGTAAGATAATGCGAGAAAAATTTCTTGATTTATTAGGAAAATGGGCTGGTGAACGGACTTACTGGATGCTAGGAATAATTATTGTTATTACTATTGTTACGGGTAGTCTTGCATCTCAACTAAAAATAAATATGGATATGTCAATGCTACTCCCGAAAGACAGTCCTATGACTAAAGAAATTGATCGCATATTTGAAGAATTCAATGGTGCTAATTCCGTCTTTATAGTTGTTCAAGGTGAACAAGAAAAAATGATCGAATATGCCCAGGAGATTGCTCCTAAAATTCCTCATCTGGAGAGCTGGATCAAAAATTATGCTTCTGAAAAGATTAAGAGTCAACATAAAGCCCTATTAAAGAAGCACAGAGCCGGAGAAACTAAATATGCCGGTCAATATTACGACCTGGTTGACTATAAAATGCCTGTGGATTTTCTCAAAAATCATGCTCTCATGTTGCAAAAAGTCAGTGATCTAAAAAATTTCGAGGGAATCTATAAAGACCCGAACTTTATTGAACTGATCAGGAATATTAACAACAGTATGGAAAAAGAATATATTCAATCCGAAGAAAAAATATCAACAACAGAAAGAGAACGCTCGGCTGTTCAATACTTAGATGGGATCGAAACCTGGGTCGATAATGTCAATCAAGGATTAACTGGAAAGCAATATAATGCTGAACAGGCTTACAATGCTGCTGATGCTATTGCTATTGGAAATCCATACTTAACTTCACCTGACCGCGCAATGCTTTTAATAACTGTTGAGCCTACATTCTCCATGATGAATATGAATTGTGTGATGCCGGGAGTCAACGCTCTTGAAGAGCTAGTTAAAACCGAAGCCAAAAGCTACGACATAAAAGCAGGATTGGCAGGAGCTCCTGTCTTAAGTCGGGATGAGATGGTGGCTGCAACTGAAGATTCTTTTGCTTTGACCATGCTGGCTCTGGTAGCAGTCTTTATATTATTTATAATTACTTTCCGAATGTTCAGTTCTCCCTTTCTTGCCATAATAAATCTTATGATCGGAATAGTCTGGTCCCTGGGAATTTCATATCTATTGGTCCATGTTCTCAATATGTTAACTGCTATGTGTTCGGTTATTTTAGTAGGTCTGGGAATTGATTTTTCTATTCACATAATTTCACTATTTTCGGAAAAGATTAACCTGGGAGTCAAACCGGAAAAAGCCATTCGCGAAACTATGCAAAAAGCAGGGACAGGCATTATTACCGGAGGAATTACTACAGCTGCAGCTTTTTTAACCCTCTCCATTGGCAGAAGTGCGGGAATGCGGGAATTTGGATTAATAAGCGGTAGTGGTCTGCTCATAATATTAATCTCCACTTTAATTACCTTACCAACATTATTAATATTGAAAGAGCGAATTTTTAAAAAGTTCAAGAAAAAATCTACTAAGCCTTATGATGTGACTTATAACAGTATTGGTACTTTAGCCCAATTTTCCTTTGATAAATGGAAATTTTCCCTGATTGCAATGATCATTGTTACTATTGGGATGGGTTTCATGATAACTAAAGTTCAATTTGATTATAATTACCTGAATATGGAGCCCAAAGGACTGGAATCCATAGAATTAAATAATAAGATCATAGACAAATTCAATATGTCTTCCGATGCTACCAAAATGACTGCCAGCTCTCTTGAAGAATGCTACCAATATACCGAAGAAGCCCGAGATAAATCCAGTATAAGTTATATTGAATCCATTAGTGATTATTTACCACCAAGAGAGAAGCAGAAACGCCGCCAAGCCAAGATAAATGAGATCCATCAGACTATGCAAAATTCTAAGATTAGAATTGATTATGGTAAGAATGATTATAATGAAATGATCAATCAACTCTATAGATTAGAGGCCAATATTATTGAAATGCAGGATATGGCTTTTATCGGTGGGCAGGATATGGTCGATGAAAAAGCTACCCGACTGGTAGGCGATCCTAACATAGCTCGTTCAAGAATTAGTCTAGAAGACCTTATTTATGCTCCTGAAGCTGAAAATGCAAACGCACGATTAAGGGAAACTATTAAAATGTTAAAAAAAGCAAACCAGGATATTCAAGAGGATACTTTATCATCTTCATTACATACTTTACAGGATAGCATCGCTCTCTTATCCCAAAATTATAATAGATTCGCCACCGATCTGAAGAAACAGAAGCTTAACAAATTTTATCAAAGTCTGCTTGAAATTGTAGATAATAAAATGCTCAAGGGAAGATTATCTGCATTTATTGATAAGATAAATAATAACCCCGTTGATTTGGCTCGTTTGGAGAACTTTTCAAATGATTTCAGCACTAAGTATAAAGGGCTTGTTCTCAACCTGGCTGACACATCAAAAATCCAGCTTAGCATGCTACCAGAAAAAATAACAAGTAAATATGTCAGTAATGATGGCAGTCTATATTTGCTGACGCTTTACCCCAAAGGTAATATCTGGGACCTACGTAACCTGGAGACCTTTTACCAGCAAACCAATGAGATCTCACACCGGATGGCAGGTACCCCTCCAATGTTCTATTATCTTATTGATATCATTGGTAAAGATGGTCGCAGAGCAGCTATCTTGACTGTGATTTTGGTCTTTATATTTCTATTAATCGACTTCAAATCGCCTTTAAAATCTCTGATAGCAATGATTCCTCTGGTAACAGGCTTTTTATGGATGCTGGGATTAATGGCCCTGTTTGGAGTCAAACTAACTCTCGTCAACATTATGGGCTTACCATTAATTCTCGGCATAGGAATCGATGATGGTGTTCATATTTTGCACCGCTATCAAATTGAGGGAAAAACAGCTCTCCACAAGGTTTATAGTTCAACCGGAAAGGCAGTCATTATCACTTCATTTACAACTATGATATCTTTCGGTTCGCTGGTTTTTGCAACTTATCGGGGCTATGGAAGTCTGGGAATAGCTCTTTTTATTGGAGTTGGCGCCTGTCTGTTGACAACCATTCTTATTTTACCTTCGATATTGGGTTTGAAAAACAGGAATTTGAATGAAAAAAATTAAAATCCTTGCAGGTTTTCAAAACCTGCAAGGTTACTCCGGAAAAGCTTTGTGAATTTGATATTAGCTTTATAATTTGCCTGCTATGATCAAGAGAAAAAATACAAGAAAAATTTATGTTGCGGACGTTCTGATAGGTGGAAAAAGCCCGATTACTATCCAATCTATGACCACTTCGAAAACTTATGATGTGGAGTCAGTTGTCAAAGAAATCAAAACTCTGGAAGCAGCCGGTTGTCAAATTATCAGAGCCTCTCTGCCAGATATGGATTCAGTCAAGGCTATTCCTCAAATCAAAGAGCAGATAGACATTCCTCTAATTGGTGATATTCATTTTAATTACAAGCTTGCCCTAGCAGCTATTGACAGAGGAATTGACAAAATTAGAATTAATTCCGGCAATATTGGTAGCAGAGAAAAGGTTGAAAATGTTCTTGCCAAAGCTCAAGACTTCAACATTCCCATCCGCATTGGAGTCAATTCCGGTTCTCTGGAAAAAGATATTTTAGAAAAATATGGTCACCCCACAGCCGATGCAATGCTGGAAAGTGCAGAGAAACATTTGAAGATTTGCCAGGAATTTGGCTTTCAAGACCTGGTGTTTTCTTTGAAATCCACAAATGTGCCTCTCATGATCGAAGTCAATCGCAAATTCTCAAAAAAATATAGCTATCCTCTGCACTTAGGAGTTACAGAAGCCGGAACAGGCTGGAAAGCAATGGTTAAATCCAGTCTGGGAATTGGCACATTACTGGCTGAAGGTATCGGAGACACTATCCGAGTTTCTCTAACTGATGATCCTGTGGAAGAAATCAAAGCGGGATTACAGATTTTACGAACTCTTGGTCTGGCTCCAGGAGGTTTAGATATTATTTCGTGTCCTACCTGTGCTCGGGCTCAGGTCAATCTTGTTCCGCTTGTCAAGGAATTGGAAAAGCGAACTGAACATATTAAAAAAAATCTAACAGTTGCAGTCATGGGCTGCGCTGTTAACGGACCAGGTGAGGCTAGAGAAGCAGATATCGGCATTGCCTGCGGGAAAAATAGCGGAATCCTATTTAAAAAAGGTGAGGTCATAGAAACTATTCCTGAAGATGAAATGATCGCCCGCTTAATAGAAGAGCTAGAAAATTTTCCGGAAAAGTAATATGACAAAAAAAGTACAGCACTATCTCGAATATTTTCTAATCCTATTTCTTGAAAAAATTACTCTTAATATAAGAGTTCAATCCCGTCAAAAATTAGCCGCCTATCTTGCATCATTTTTTTATCATTTAGTTCCTATCAGAAAAAAAATTATTCAGAAAAATTTAAGAAACGCTTTTCCGGATAGAAATCCTGACTGGATAAAAAAATATACCAGAAAAACCTATTATCATTTTCTGCGTACATATCTGGATATTTTTCCAGTTCATAAAGACCCCTGGCAAAAATTTAAAAAATACGTAGAGATCAAGGATAAGGATAAAATCGATAAAATTTTATCTAACGGGCAAGGAGCTGTTGTTGTTCTGTTTCACTTTGGAAATTGGGAGGTTCCGGGTTCTTTTTATAGTAGAAAAAATTATAATGCGGGTGCTCTCTATAAAAAACAGTCCAACCCCTATGTTGATAGAAAAATACTGGAGGCCAGAGGCTGGAATGGCGGTACTCTTTTTCGTAAGAAAGAATCAGTGCTAAGAATGATGCGATTTATTAAAAATAACGGATTACTATTCATGATCTCTGACCAGGATGCCAGGGGCAGTGGAATTTTTGTTAACTTTTTTAATCGTCCATCATCCAGCTATCGTGGCCCTGCTCTTTTTGCTATTAAATTTAAGACACCTTTGATTGCCATGACCTGTATTTGGAAAAATGGTAAGTATGTGATCTCATCAAAAGTTTTTAAAACCAAATCCAGGAAAGCAGACAAAGAAGGTATAAAAAAATTACTCCAGGAATATACAAGCTATTTTGAAAATAAAATTCGCAAATATCCCGAGCAATATTACTGGTTGCACAGAAGGTGGAAGACATCTCCTCAGGAATAAAAACAATAACTAAAGGGATAATAAAATTACTAAGATATTAAATATAAATAAATTAAGTAAAGAAGCCATAGAAACGATTCATAGATATCTGCAGATGGGTAAGGTCATTGCCTATCCTACCGATACAATCTATGGTCTGGGAGTAGATATATGTAATGAAGAGGCCGCTCAAAAATTATTTAACATCAAAGATAGAAAAATCCAAAATCCTGTCAGTATTTTATATCCTGACAAATCCCGTCTATTTGATAATTTTCCAGGTCTCAATGATTATCAAAGGAACTTTGTGGAAAAACTACTGCCCGGCCAGATCACCCTTCTTCTACCTGTCCCTAAAAATTCAAACCTACTTCCCTATTTCCGAAAAGATGGCTTTACTGGAGTGAGAGTTGTTGAGCATGCGAAGATGAATCAAATCCTGAGTCAATACAAACATCCAATTTCAACTACCAGTATAAATCCAAGCGGTGAAGAACCAGCAAATACTATCGAAGAAATATTAAATTATTTTACAGATAAAATAAAATTGATTCTCTATGATCAGCGTGATCATAAAACAATTCCCTCTACAATTATAAAGGTTACCAAAAGCCATTATAACATACTTCGCAAGGGAGCAATCTCTCAGGTTGAGATTGAAAACTCACTATAAAATTATTGCTCCTGAATATTTATTGGCCATTGATTTTAAGTGTATTAAATATAACTTGGATCCGTGACGAGAATATTATTGTTTCTATATAATATAAAGTATATCAGTAAGATATGGGCATAATATATTTTAATAAAGGCGCTTTCTTTAAAAATAGAAGTTATACAGAAAATCGCCCTACGGGACGCACCTATAGACTTTTATCTCTGCGTTCCCCCGAGGACGTCGTATAGTATACTGACTTACCTCGGGCGCCTTGATCTAAAAGCTAATAGGTGCGTTCACGGATTCAGGTATAAATCTCGGAATCCTTTCCCAAATATCGATTGGAATATATATTCTAAAACTATAAATTGGCCTGCAATTTAGAATAGAAATCAATGGTGAAAAATGACTAAAAATCAGGATAAAAAGTCAAAGTTAGAAAAATTTTTGAATCTTTTTAAAAAGAAAGATAAGGATCCTAATAAAAAACGATTGAGTTTGAGACTTCTTGATGGAGTTGAAAAGGTTGGTAACAAATTACCCAATCCGGCTACCCTTTTCGCTCTATTGGCTTTTTTTACTTTACTGCTATCTTCTCTCATCAAAGCCCTGGGTGTTGAAGCTACTCATCCGGGAACAGGGGCCACAATTCAGGTGAATAATCTTCTTAGTGCCGAAGGGTTACGATTCATTTTCGCCAATCTAACATCAAATTATATAAATTTTCCTCCCCTGGGAATTGTGGTAGTTGCTATGATAGGGATTGGTATGGCTGAAGGCTCGGGTCTTATTTCAGCAGCCTTGAGACATATGGTAACAGCAACCCCCAAAAAATTATTGACAGCCTCCGTAATTACAGCCGGAATTCTCTCACACCTGGCTTCCAGTGTAGGGTATGTAGTTCTGATTCCGTTAGGTGCAATGGTATTCGCTGCATTTAATCGGCATCCTATTGCCGGATTGGCAGCAGCATTTTGCGGAGTATCAGCTGGCTTTGGAGCAAACTTTATGATAGGTAGCGTGGATCCGATATTGGCTGGCCTCTCAGAATCTGCTGCTAATATCATAGCCCCTAATATGGAATTAACTCCTGCTATAAATCTGTACTTTATGGTTGCTTCCGGGGTCATGTTGGTTGTTGTCGGCACCTGGATCACGGAAAAATTTGTGGAACCCCGACTGGGAGAATACCACGGAGAATTGGAAAAATTCGAAGATGTTCAGGATCATGAGAAAAAAGGATTGTTCTGGGCTGGAATTTCAGTTTTAGTCATGATCATTCTATTCCTGTTAATGCTTATTCCGGAAAATGGAATTTTACGTAATCAGGAAACAGGTTCTATTCTAAATTCTCCTTTTATGGATGGTCTGATAACTGCTATTTTTCTGATCTTCTTTGTTCCAGGACTGGTCTATGGAATTGCAGTAGGAACGATAAAGAATGACAAAGATGCTCTTAAACATATGACAGCCTCAATGAAAAATCTGGCTGGCTATTTAGTATTAGTCTTTTTTGCAGCCCAGTTTGTATATATTTTTAAAGAGAGCAATCTCGGAGTACTTCTGGCTATCAAGGGAGCCGAACTTCTGGAACACATTGGTATGACCGGAATTGGTCTATTCATTGCTTTTGTAATTATTTCGGCTTTTATCAATCTTTTTATGGGCAGCGCTTCGGCCAAATGGGCTATAATGGCTCCTATTTTCGTCCCAATGTTCATGCTCTTAGGCTATCATCCTGCATTGACCCAGGCAGCCTATAGAATCGGCGACTCGGTTACAAATGTAATTACGCCTATGATGAGTTATTTTGCCTTGATCGTGACTTTTGCTCAAAAATATAAAAAGAATGCGGGAATAGGAACTATCATAGCAACTATGCTGCCCTATACAGTAATATTATCGCTCGCCTGGATAATATTGCTGGCTGTCTGGATGTTGCTCGGGCTTCCAATAGGGGTTAGTGCTCCAATTAACTATATGCCATAATCTAAATTATGACGGTCTTCCAATATTCTATCTCGAAACGATTACATCTTTCAAATCAATATATTTCAATAATTCCAAAATAATAATATTAATAACTAGCCTACTTATTAAAATCATTTTACTTTTTTAAAAAAAGGAATATAGGTAATACCACAAATTTTGTAAAAGAATCAAAATTACTATTTAATAACTACACCATAGATATTGATTTTCGATCAACAATTTTAAGAACTCTTTGAAATCGAGGAAAATTTTTTATCTTTGGCTTTCTGCATTTCAATCCAGTCTGCTCTAATCTGTTCCGGACACTCAAGTTTGAATTTTACTGATCTACTTCTCCAGAGTTTGCTTATATGTTTATCTCATTGCGGACCTTTTTTGAATATTTTTTTACTAAAAAAATACATATTATTGTTTTTATATATCCATTAACAACTATAAAATTTCTTATTCTAAAAATCTGCTGTATTATAAATTTCAATGCTTTTTAATGGTATTCACCATTTTCTTCAGGTAAGAAATTGTTAGTTAAGCTAGTTTGCTCCTTTGCTAATTTTTTCCAATTTTTCTATTGGATCAGGGTACCTCTTCCCTATCTTTTTTAAATAATTCCCGATTCGATTGATATTATCCTTTTCTATTTTATTGGCAAGATTGTGCAAACCACCTTTATAATAGCGATTAAACAGAAAAATATATTTAACCAGTGCAATTCCATAAGCATGCTGGATAACATTCCAGATAATCGAGCCCCCAATCGAACCTACTAATAAAAAGGAAAAAGCAGCATTTTCATAATCACCAGCATACAGCTGGCCACTACCCGGGATAATGCTGGAAGCAACTACTGCAAATTGTTTTGATTTTTGCGGTACACTCTGCACAGCTTGAATGTCTTTTAGCAATGAATTTTTATATTCAAGATTTAATGACTTGACAATTTGATTACCTTTTTTCCAATCCGCATCATAATAATAAGACCAGGCTTTTATATAGTGTATATCGCAAATATAGACCGAGTCTGTCCGTGTGTTAATAAAATCCAGTGTATTTCTGAAGGCTGTATAATCATATTTATCCCAGTGAATTTTGGCTAACAGAATCAGACTCTTTGTCTCTAGTTTAGATTCTTGATTATTAAAAACAATTTTAAGGGCATATTTTTCAGCTTGTTCTCTTTTTTCAGACTGATAATAGAGTTGACTGATTTTGAATAATAGAGAGTCCCGGTTTACATTATTATTCAAACTTAATTCTCTTTTGTACTCGGTTATGGCTTCAAAATAATAACCATTTTTAGCAAACATATCACCCAGTTCATTCCCAAAAAGGAGTAGTGGGAATAATGTGTATATTATTATTTTTCTATCCATTTTTTCCAGTAGGGGTCTTTTTTAACGGGATTTAATTCATTATAATCTCGATAAAGCTTATAGTATAATTTCTCATTAAATAGCTTCGTGCCAATAATACTTCCATAAATTGTGCCCACATAGAATGTCAGAGTAATACCCGAGCCAACAATCCCTGTCAGCACTAATTTCTTACAAAAAGAACGATAAGTTACAGCACCGCTTAGCGCTGTCATGGCAAAAGAGTAGAAAGCATCACCTTTCCTTTGCAGATACCACTTGCCAAGGCCGGGTACAATAGAAGATAGAAGACCTGCCAGAAAGGGTGATTTTTCTCTTAATTTGTTTTTCCTGCTACTGAATTCTCGATACTTTTCTAATTCATTATCAGACAGGTCAATTTGCTCCCAATTTAGATGTTTCATTCCGCTGTCATGCAAAACAGCAGCATAATAAAAGAAAAATTCTTTGGAATTATTATATTCAATTTCTTTTAGACTATTCCAATCTTTGACCTTATATAGATTATATAGATAGGCCATACTGGCTTCATCATATAATCTACTATCTTTATTCTTTAAAATTTTTTTAAAATTATTAGCAGCAAAATGATATTTGCCCCGCATTTGGTGACTTAGACCTAATTTAAATAATACCGTGTCACGGGCACTATCTGCATAGAAGAGATATCTTTCATATTCTATAGCAGCTCTTAAATAATCTTCTTGTTGAAATAAACTGTTTGCAAATTTTTCGATTTTACTAATAGAAATAGACTGTGGATCAGCGGCCCTTAGATTATTAAAAATAATAAGGCCAATTATTATTATATAAATTAATTTATTTTCTATACTTACAGAGTTATTTACTGACAATATGTATTTTTCATTTAGATATTAATTATTCATAAAATAATTTAGATCAATTTCTGAGTCCACTTGAAAAAAAGGGGTAAACCAGACACTCTACGATATTATACCTTTTTCACATGAATTCAGAAATTTTAGGAATAATCATTAGATAGATATAAAAAAACTCAATTTTATCCCACTAAAATACCATTCCCCTACTTTTTTCTTAATTGTACTAAAATCATTTCAAGAAAATATTCTACTATTTTCGTAAATTTTCCCTTTTCTCAATTTCCGTCATTGTCATGCCATTATAAGCATCGAGAGATGTAGTTATCCAGGGATATAAATTAATGCAGGGGACCAGGCGGAGCCATTCTTTATTGCGAACTTTCCTGTAATGCAATTCATTACCAACTCGAGGTCCAATGCAGTAACTGGCTAGAAACCCTTCAATTCCATTATCAACACCCATGTCAGCAGCCATATATGCCCTAGCAAGAAATCCTACATAGGGAATGAAACTGCCTGCAAAGCCAATCCATTCACTTTGATGAATTTCCTGGCCTTCATTCATCTCTAATCCCACCCGGGGCCCAATACAACAACTTGCGAGCATAGGCTCAATACCACCTTTTTCTTTATTTAAGGGGGCTTCTTCCTGTGTTAATTCCATTCCATATTGTAAAGCCGGTGAGAACAACATTAAAACTAATACAAAAGTTACCAGCCTTCTCAAACTAATTGTCATGCCTGCCTCCTCTTTTATTTTATATATCAATCATTGAAAAATTAATTTATCCAGGGCGATATTCCAAATTAAATAACTAAACCAGGGCTTCATACCTTTTTATCAAAAAACTTATTCAATTATTCCTGATTAATTTGAACAGGTATGATGACTTCAAAATTAGTCCCTTTATTTACCTCACTATGAACATTAAATTTCGCTTCATAGGGTTTCAACATATTATAGCAACTATAAAGTCCCAGCCCAGTGCCTTTAGGTTCTTCACTTCCTTCCGGAACGGACTTGGGCTTAGAAGTGTAAAACGGGTCGAATAATTTCGGTATGTTCTCTTTTTCAATTCCGCATCCGGTATCCTCAATATTGATGTAAATATGATCATCCTTGACTTGAGTGGCAACTCTCAATTTTTTTTCTTCCTGATCATACATGGAATCCACAGCATTATTAATTATATTAGTCAAAGCCTGTGAAAAATCATTATAAACGCCCCTAATTTCCGGCATATTATCACAGAAATTATATTCCTTCTCAATTTTATGTTTAAAATTCAGGTCACCTTTCATGATTTCCAGCTCATTTTTAAGTAACTCATTTAAATTAATATTCTGTTTTGACTCATCCTGCTGCTTTCTGAGTTTAGTCATCATTGAATCTGTAATGTTCTGGATTCTTTTAGCAGCATTTTTTATCATATTAATTTTATCAGACCCTTGATCATCCATTTCAAGTAGCTGGATAGATCCAAGGATAACTGTCAATGGGCTTCTGATATTATGAGCCAGGCCGGAAGTAAGCATACCAATGGAAGCCAGACGATGTTCTTTGATCAATTCATGTTCCAGATGCTTTTGCTTCTTTTCCATTTTTTTTCTAATTGTCAGGTCACGCACAACTCCTTGATAGCCTTTAAATTCTCCTTCATCAATAATGGGCAAAGCATTTAATTCAATATAAGCATCATCAGAATCATCAGTTTTCAGAATAAGTTGTACCGCTTCTAGTTTCTTCTTGTGATTTAATTTTTCTAAAGCTTCCTTTACAGAATGAGTCTCAGAATCAAAAAACACCTGTTCAAAATTTTTATTTTTAATTTGATCAGCTTGTAATCCAAATAATCTTTCTGATGCAGAAGAGACAAATTGGAATTTAAGCTGAGGATCCAGAGTAAAAATCAGATCAAAACTACCTTCTACCAGCTTTCTATATTTCTCTCTACTATTTCTAAGTTCGATTTCAATATTTTTCTGTTTCGTTATATTTCTGGTGACTACAGCAGAATGAGTTATTTTATCATCTTGATTGTAATAAGGATAATAAATCACATCATAAAATCCCCGGCCCTTATTAACAAAATTGAACCAGTCCTGATAACGTACTATTTTACCTTGAAAGCAACGATCAAGAAAGGCTTTTATATTCTTTTGAAAGGCTTTCTCTCCCCAGACTTCATATACTTTATGACCTAGAATTTCCGCTTTTTCTTTCTGGTGTTCTTTACAATAGGATTTGTTCACTGCTTCATATTCATAGTCTCTGTTAATCAAGGTCATGAAATCTTCAGCAGCATTTGAGATAAATTTATATTTACTATACTCATTCCTGAGTTTTTCCAATTTTTCCAGTCTATTTCGCAATTGCCGGTTAATAACTTCCAATTTTTTATCTTTGTCTTCCGCCTGACTTCCCATTTTAGCCCCAAGTTATTGTTGATAATAAAATATATCTATTAGTTATTTCTTTTGCAAGCTCTAACTTAATTGGTGAGCTAAATGCTTTTGAAAAATTTTGTCAGATCAGGCTGATAATTATACAAGGACCCATTTCTGCCATTATTTCGCAAATTATTATTAAAAAAAGAAATCCCCCGAAGCGAAACCTCGAGGAATTCTATTTTATTAACCATAATTCCAAATATTTAATTTTCAAGATTGTATTATTTTATTTACTGGTTTCTATTTTGGAATAGATTAATAATCATAATTATTAATTTTGAAAGCTTTGTATTTTTTACTTTGAAAATCTCAATCAAGGCTCCTATATTAAGCAGTCGAATCACTGTTATTTTAATAATCAAAATAGAATTGGGAGGAGTAAAATTGGACACATTGAGAAACATTCTTGAGTCACTGGCAAATTTAGTTTGGGCGACACCTTCTTTCTTTCCTTTTATGATTGTTCTATTATTATTTACCGGCTTTCTAATGACAATTAAAACCAGAGCGATTCAGATCCGCAGATTCTTTCATGGCTGGAAGGTCATGATGGGTAAGTATGATGATCCCGAGGATGAAGGTGATATCTCCCATTTTCAAGCCATTTCAGCCGCCTTATCAGCTACTGTTGGAATTGGTAATATAGCAGGCGTTGCTACAGCTATTCATTATGGTGGGCCTGGAGCTATGTTTTGGATGTGGATCACCGCAGTTTTAGGAATGTCACTAAAATTTGGCTCTGCTACTTTAAGTCTAAAATTCCGTGATATAACTCCTGAGGGAGAAGTGGCCGGCGGGCCTATGTATTATATAAAAAAGGGAATGGGGGGAAAATTCACATGGATGGCAATTTTATTTGCTAGTTTGCTTATGATCTCAGCGTTAGGGATAGGAAATACGATTCAGTCCTTTACAATTGCAGACCAAATGCGGGCTTCTTTTTCAATTCCCACCTGGATAACCGGTTTATTTTCAGCAACTTTTATAGCTATTGTCATTATTGGTGGTGTAAAACGGATTGGAAGAGTGGCTTCGATTCTGGCTCCTTTTATGTGCATTTTATATGTAGTTGCAGGATTAACTATTTTAGCACTAAATATCACGGAGATACCAGCTACTTTTGCTCTAATTTTCAAATCAGCCTTTACCCATAGCGCCCAGGTAGGCGGCTTTGCCGGGGCTGGATTTATGTATATGCTTGTATGGGGAATTAAACGAGGTCTTTTTTCTAATGAAGCCGGTATGGGTAGCGCTCCTGTAGCTTTTGCTGCTACCAAAGCAAAAGAACCTGCCCGGCCAGGGATGGTAGCTATGATCGGCCCTTTTATCGATACTATTACTGTCTGCACAATTACAGGCTTAGTTATTATAACTACCGGCGTTTGGAAGGATAAAAGACCTGCTAAAATTGCAGCAACAGCCCAAAATGATATAACAGTTATTTCTAAAGGTACAAAGATACAACAAAACTCCGTTCTAGATGATTCCAAAATACTATTAAACACAAGTTTCAAAGTTGATAGCGGAGCTGCCAAAAATGTTAGTTTTGTAAAACATCATAGTCTTGTTGATAATGCCAAAATAATTGTAAATAAAAAACCCTATACAGGTAAAATCCGGATTAATTCTGAAAAGGTTATGTATTTGGAAAACAGTGATAAACAAATCTACTTAAAAGGAGAGATGATGGAAAATGGCTCTCCTCTTACAAGTTGGGCTTTTAAGGAAGGACTAAGACTTTTTGGGAACTGGGGAGGATTAATAATAACTTTCGGGGTCCTATTATTTGGGCTTTCAACTTCAATATCATGGTCTTATTATGGAAATAGAGGGGCCTACTTTGTCTTTGGACAAAAGGGCGCGGATATTTACAAATGGATTTTCGTGATAATAAACTTTATTGGTGCCATTATTTCTCTGGAATTGGTTTGGGCCTTTGGCGATTTTGCTTTTGGATTAATGGCAATCCCTAACTTGATCGCTTTAATCTATCTTTCCGGAACTATCAAAAATGAAGCTGACAAATATACAAGTAAAAAACATCTTACCTACCAAGAAAAACTTAAATTAAAACAAAAAAAGGAGTAAATATTGGCAAATCTAAAAGAAAATGAAATATTAGATATTTATCATCATGCTATAAATATAAGTAGAAAAGCAGGCGATTATATTGCCCGCAATGCATCCGAAAGCCTGGATATCGACTATAAAGGCCGGGCTAATATGGTCACTCAGGTCGATAAAAAATCAGAAGAAATATTACAGGAGGAGATTACCTCCCGCTTTCCCCATCACAAGATACTGGGAGAAGAATTTACTGATAAAGACACTGATTCTGAGCTCAAATGGATCATAGATCCCATTGATGGCACTACCAATTTTGTTCACGGTTATCCGGTGGTTGCGGTCTCAATAGGCATCGAATACGATAATGAAATCATCATTGGAGTAGTTAACAACCCTCTTTTAAATGAAATATTCACCGCTATTAAAGGCCATGGTTCATATTACAATGGAAAAAGAATTGAAGTCTCCAAAGTAAAGAAACTTGAAGAAGCACTCCTGGCAACTGGCTTTCCTTACAAATTAAATGATCATTTCTACAAAAATATGGAATTATTCAAAAAATTCTACGAAAATTCACAGGGAGTTCGCAGAGCTGGTTCGGCTGCTATTGATCTTTGTTATGTAGCCTGTGGTAGATTGGACGGCTTCTGGGAATATGATCTCAATCCCTGGGATGTTAGTGCCGGTTCCTTAATTGTTAAGGAAGCAGGGGGGCGATTAAGTTCTTTCTCTAGTGAAAAATTTTCACCCTATGCAGATGAAATACTGGCTACAAACAAGTTTTTGATGGAGCCAATGCAAAAATTAATTCAAGAGAACCTATAACCAATTTTAGGAGTAGATAATGCTTGATTTCTTAATTCAATTAGATACAAAGTTGTTGCTTTTTCTTAATGGCCTCCATACGCCTCTTTTCGACAAAATAATGTGGGTAATTAGTGCCAAAGAGACCTGGTATCCATTTTACCTAATTCTTATTGCATTATTGATTTTCATATATAGAAAAAAATCAATCTGGATTGTTTTAGGCCTGGCTATATTAATTACACTTTCTGATCAAATCTCAACTGAAGTATTAAAAAAAGGTTTTGAACGCTTCCGTCCCAGTCATAATGATGCCATCAAAAATATGCTCCATATCATCAATAATTATCGAGGTGGAAAATACGGATTTGTAAGTTCTCATGCTGCTAATACTTTTGCTGGTGCTACATTTATCACCAATCTGGTTGACATCAAAAATTTGCGCTGGATTATGTACGTTTGGGCAGGAGTTGTATCCTATAGCAGAATATATCTTGGAGTTCATTATCCTGGTGATATTATTGGTGGAGCGATATTGGGGATATTATTAGGATTAATGATTGTTTATCTCCTCAAAAAATTTGTGATCAAAGATGAAGAATTTGAATATGGAGTACCTTCAAAGTCCACGATTCTTTAGAAAATAGAAAGAAAAAAACTATAGAATACCCTCTTTTACACACTTCAAATTAGATGGAAAAGGGAAGAAGTAGGAGAGAATAGTAAATTGGTCGAGTGCCAAACTGGTTGATTTGCAAAGTGGTCGAGTGGTAAAGTCGGAAATGAATATCGCTTGCTTTTGAATTATTAGTACGAGTCAATAGACTTAAGGGGGATTCAAAAACACTTTGTATTACAATTTAGTAAATCCCTTATTTTTTTAACCGGCAAGATAATTAAATCAGTCTTGAAAATTTATGAGTGAAACGGTTAAAGAATGTTTTACAGCGGATATGAGCACTGTCAGATATATCAGGTATGCCTCGGAACAATTCTGAGTAAAATTAATTTATATCCAATTCTATTTTCTGCTCTATATTTATACACCAAATTTTTTGAAGACTCAAAATCCTATTTTTTATATCTTTCATTATTCCATGGATACAATTTTTCAATAAAAATCTCAGTTCAGGGTTTCATTTCTAATAAAAATGATATATATTAACGGATTTTTAAAATAGCAACTAAATAGGATTGGATATATGGGCAAAAAAGATTGGACTACAATTTTAGAAAAGATTAATGAAAATGAAAAATTTCTGATCACAACTCACATTCATCCCGATGGTGATGGCCTTGGTTCTGAAAAGGCTATGTACGAGCTGCTAATAAAATTAAATAAAAAGCCCTATATTCTTAATCCCGAACCTCTCCCCTATGAATATGATTTCTTAAATGAAAATAATATCTTCAATCATTATGATGAGGAAGGATATCCTGGAATTTTGGAGGAATTCGATTTAATAATTGTATTAGATATTGGTTCACTGATTCGTTTAGGAGAAGTTGGCAAACAAATGCGAGAGACATCGAAAGAGGTCATTTGTATAGACCACCATCCAATTCGGCATGATTCCTTTGATTATGAAATGGTTGATTCGGAGGTCTCTTCCACTGCTATCCTGCTTTATGACCTACTTAATAATCATTTTCCTGAATTTTTAAACCTGGAGATTGCCAATGCACTTTATACAGGAATTTTAACTGATACAGGTTCTTTTAGATTTAAA
Organism: Fidelibacterota bacterium; assembly: GCA_021735285.1. Taxonomy (GTDB): domain Bacteria; phylum Fidelibacterota; class UBA2242; order UBA2242; family JAFGTP01; genus JAIPHI01. Next base: position 20,525 of record JAIPHI010000008.1, read on the forward strand.
AATACCGATCAAGAAACCTTAAAAGTTGCTACAAAACTGGTTGGTATGGGCGTGGTACCTGGAGAAATTTATAACCAAATATATGAAAATAGGCTTCCCGAACAAACAAAATTATTGGGAGCAGTTTTACAAAATATAAACTATGAACTGGATGGTAAAATTGCCTGGTTTAAGATTACCAAAAAGATGATGGAAAACGCAGGAGCAAAGCCCGAAAATATTGAAGGTTTCACAGATTTTGTACGAGGCATCAGAGGTGTAGAAGTAGCAGCCAAATTTTTAGAGGCTGCTGCTGATCATACCCGGATAAATTTTCGTTCTAAAGGTAAAATAGTTATCAATCAACTAGCCAAAAATTTCAATGGTGGTGGTCATCCTTATGCTGCCGGAGCTGAAATTTTTGAGAATATTGATAGAGCGATTGATTTGTTGCTTCCGGAATTAAAAAAATGTGTAGCCGAACAAGATGAATCAGCTGAATGAACTTGCTAATTGATATATGTGGTTTAATATATTATGCGGATTGGTCCTCGGTGAATAATTACTTTAAGTAATTTAAGGTTGGTATTTAATATAGTGTTGATGGGAACCAGAAAACTGCTTATATTTATAAATACTAGAATAAATAAAAATAATAGTTGGAGTAGATTATGAGTGTAAAACCTGATAACTGGATCATGAAAATGGCAAAAGAGAAGAAAATGATCGAGCCTTTTTCTGAATCACAATCCGGTAAAGAAACAATTTCTTATGGAGTTTCAGCTTATGGTTATGATATAAGATTATCCGATGAATTTAAAATTTTCAAAGGTCATCAGGATACAATCATAGATCCAAAAGATAGCAATGAACAAGATTTTGAGTCATTCAAAGGGAAAGAATGCATTATCCCACCCAATAGTTTTGTACTGGCCAAAAGCCTGGAATACTTCAGAATTCCCAAACAGGTAATAACAATAGCAAGTGGAAAATCCACTTATGCTCGTTGCGGAATTATTGCTAATGTTACTCCTTTTGAGCCGGAATGGGAAGGTTTTGCTACTCTTTCAGTCTCAAATACAGCTCCAAAGCCTGCGAAAATTTATGCAGGAGAAGGAATCTGCCAGTTATTATTTTTTGAAAGCGATGAAGAATGCGGTATTAGTTATGCTGATAAGAACGGCCGCTATCAAGCTCAAAAAGAGATCACCCATGCCCGCTAAGGTAAACATAAATACAGCCGGAGAAATGGGATTTTGTGCTGGTGTAACCCAGGCTATTGAAAAAGCAGAAAAGGCTGCTGAAAAATACGGTCAAGTGCAAATGCTGGGTGATATTGTTCATAATGAGATAGTTGTAGAAGAGCTGACAGATAAAGGCGTAGTTGTAATTGATAACTTAGAATCAGCGGATAGAAACATACCAATTCTCTTTCGAGCTCATGGGACTCCCAAAGAACTCTGGCAAAAGGCAAAAGAGATGGGATTACAGACTATAGATGCAACTTGCCCTCTGGTCAAAGAAATTCATAAATATGCAAAAATTTTAGAAAATGAAGATAGGTCTGTTTTCATCATAGGAGATAAAGGTCATGATGAAGTTAACGGAATTGCTAGTCAGGTTAGTAAGCCCATTATTATTTCAGAAAGCGAAGATATCCCCAAACATAATATTTCAAAAGCAGGTGTAGTAATTCAATCAACTCAGAACTTTGATAAAGTAAAAATTCTTATTGTTCAACTGCTGGAACGAGTAAAGGATCTACGAATTATAAATACAATTTGCGCTCCTACCAGAAATAGACAGCAGGAAGTTAAAAAATTAGCAAAAAGTAATGATCTTATCATTATTGTGGGTTCTTTTACAAGCGCCAATACTAAAAGACTTGTAAAGGTAGCACAAAAAATAAACCCAAATACCAAGCAAGTGGAAAGCCCTGATGATTTGCGAAAGAAATGGTTTGATAATGTCACGAATGTAGGTCTGTCCGCAGGGGCTTCTACACCCAATAGTATTATCGAGGATGTAAAAAGAAAAATTACTTCTTTTTAATTAATATTTTTATAACTTATGTTTTAAGTAAGGAGTATATATATGAGCGAAAAAGAAAAAAATACTTATGAAGTGAAAGTTGGCTTAGCCGAAATGCTCAAAGGCGGTGTGATTATGGATGTAACCACTTCGGAACAAGCAAAAATTGCAGAAGATGCTGGTGCAGCTGCTGTCATGGCCTTAGAGAGAATTCCCGCTGATATAAGAGAACATGGCGGGATTGCCCGCATGTCGAGTCCTAAAATGATAAAAAGTATTCAAGAAGCTGTAGACATTCCAGTTATGGCAAAATGTAGAATAGGTCATTTCGCAGAGGCCCAAATTCTGGAAGCTCTTGAAGTCGATTTTATAGATGAAAGCGAAGTTTTAACTCCTGCTGATGAAGAAAATCATGTTTGGAAATATGATTTTAAAATACCCTTTGTTTGCGGTTGCAGAAATTTAGGTGAAGCTTTAAGGAGAATTGGCGAAGGTGCGGCCATGATCAGAACCAAAGGCGAGGCTGGCACAGGAAATATTGTGGAAGCTGTCCGGCATATGCGAAAAGTACAGAGGCAAATGCGGGCTCTCACCCAACTGGATAAGCATGAACTCATGGCCGAAGCTAAAAAGATGGGGGCTCCTTTTGAATTAGTGAAAAAAGTAGCGGAAAGTGGCAAACTACCTGTTCCCAATTTTGCAGCCGGAGGAATCGCCACTCCTGCTGATGCTTCGCTAATGATGCAATTAGGTGCTGAATCAGTTTTTGTTGGATCAGGCATATTTGCTTCCGAAGACCCGGAACCCAGAGCTAAGGCCATTGTTAATGCAGTGACTTATTATGATAATCCCGAAAAATTGGCTGAGGTATCGGAAACTCTTGCAGAAGCTATGCAGGGTCAAGAAATAAGTGAGATTCCCGAAGAGGAAAGAATGGCCAACCGGGGCTGGTAAGAAACAACTGAAATTTCAGGTTATAATAGATGAGTAAAACTGTTGGTGTTCTCGGTTTACAGGGAGCATATGCAAAACATTCAAAAATGCTTGATCAGTTAGGCATTAAGAATCTAATCGTGCGCTACCCCGATGAGATTGAAAAATGTGATGGATTAGTTATTCCTGGCGGAGAATCTTCTACAATGTCAATTCTTATTGACCAGATGGACCTAAGGAAACCTTTGCAACGATTTAAAAAACCTATTCTGGCCACCTGCGCAGGAGTAATTTTGCTTTCTGAAAACAAAAGTTCAGCAAAAGTTAAGCCTCTGCACAAATTACCTTTACTTTGTGAAAGAAATGCATATGGACGGCAAATAGAATCATTTATGACTACAATAGAGATACAAAATGAACATCAAAATTTTCCAGCAATTTTCATCAGAGGCCCAAAAATTTCACAGATTAAATCTAATAAAGTTGAAGTGCTTGCCCAGCTTGATAATTCACCCGTCCTCGTCAAATATAAAAACATTATGGCGGCCACCTTTCATCCTGAATTATCAAATAATACCAGGATCCACGAAATTTTTATCAATCTTATCTAATCACTGGAGTAAAATATATGGAAGATAACCAAAAATACGATTTATTAAAAAATATTGATACACCCCGGGATTTAAGAAAGTTATCTCCCTCTGAATTACCCCAACTTAGCCAGGAGTTAAGAAATTATATAATAGATACTGTAAGACAAACAGGTGGCCATCTGGCCCCTAGTTTAGGCGTTATAGAACTTACTATTGCTTTACATTATATTTACAATACTCCGGAAGATAAATTAATCTGGGATGTTGGTCATCAGGCCTACGGGCACAAAGTACTTACCGGACGCAGAGAAGAATTGAAGACCAATCGCCAGTTCAAAGGGCTAAGCGGGTTCTGCAAGCGTTCAGAAAGTGAATACGATGCTTTTGGTGCCGGCCATGCCAGTACGTCTATCTCGGCAGCTGTTGGTTTTGCCGCAGCCCGGGAACTGGAGGATAGCGACTACCGGATTGTATCGGTAATTGGCGACGGTTCCTTCACAGGAGGTCTGGCTTATGAGGGATTAAATAATGTTTGTAATTTTAAGGATAAGCCTTTCCTAGTCATTCTCAATGATAATGACATGTCAATTTCTCCTAATGTGGGCGCCATGTCTAATTATTTCAGCAAGATATTTAGAAGCCCCAAATACCAGTATTATAAAAACAGAATCTGGGATGTCTTAGGATATTTACCTCGAGGGACAAATACTTTTCGCCGCTTAGGCCACAAGTTAATTAGACCTCTCAAAAAACTCTTAGCTCCTACAGTAGTCTTTGAAGAATTTGGTCTACGTTATTTTGGTCCTGTTGATGGACATAATGTAAATGAATTGCTATCCACTTTCAGAAATATAAAAGATTTAAAATATCCAGTTCTATTACATGTCAAGACTACTAAAGGTAAAGGACTTGCTAAAGCGGAACCCGATCCTACCAGCTATCATGGCATAAGCCCGGTCAAGCCCAAGGAGAAAGAAAAAACCGAAGAACCTCCATCAAAGCCCCGCTACTGTGATATTTTTGGTGATATTGCTCAGGAAGTAGCAGAAGCCAATGAAAAAGTTGTATATGTTACCGCAGCAATGAAGGAAGGTACTGGTCTGGCAAAATTTGACAATAAATATCCAGGACGGCTTTACGATGTGGGAATAGCCGAAGGCCATGCAGTAACTTTTTCCGGAGGATTAGCAGCCGAAGGTTACCGTCCAATCGTATGTATCTATTCAACATTTTTGCAACGAGCTTATGATCATATAATTCATGATATTGCCCTTCAAGATTTTCCGGTTATATTTGCTCTTGATAGAGCCGGTTTGGTAGGAGCAGACGGGCCGACACATCACGGGGTCTTTGACTTGAGTTATCTGAATACCATCCCCAAGATGGTAATAGCAGCTCCTCGCGATGGTAATGAACTGAGAAACTTACTGTTTACTGCTCTTGATCAGACAGATAATTTATTTGCAATTCGTTATCCCAAAGACTCATTTGTAAAATTTGATAAAGACGCTAACCCTGATACTTTACAGATTGGTTCCTGGGATATGGTGCGCC
>JAIPHI010000009.1 GCA_021735285.1 Fidelibacterota bacterium
AATATTCCCATGTTCAGCATCTGGTCAGTAATGTAACCGGCATTTTAAAAGATGATCTCGATGCTCTTCACGCTTATCTGGCTTCCATGAATATGGGAACCTTGACTGGTGCGCCTAAGATAGAAGCTATGAAATTACTGCGCAAATATGAAACTGCTAAAAGAGGTTTTTACGGGGGAGCTGTTGGCTATTTCACTCCAGGCGGAGATTTCGATTCCTGTATTGTCATCCGCTCCATGCGCTTTAAAAATGATCATGCCTATATTAAAGTTGGTGCCGGTATAGTCCATGATTCGGATCCGGAAAAGGAATGGGATGAAACTATTAAAAAAGCTTCTGCCTGTCTGGAAGCCCTGGATATTGATATAGATTATGAAAGTAAAAAATAGGAGTGAATAATGAACGTTTTATTTATAGATAATTTTGACTCTTTCACCTATAATCTGGCGGAGGAATTTGCTAAACGCTCCAATGATGTGCTGGTATATAGAAATAATACACCCCTTACTAAAATCGATCAAGTAATAGATGAATTCAATCCTGGAGTCATCGTACTCAGCCCGGGCCCTTCTAACCCTAAGAAGGCGGGCATCTGTCTCGAATTGATCAAAAAATATTATAACAAAATTCCTCTATTTGGAATTTGTCTCGGTTTCCAGTGTATTGTGGAAGCTTTTGATGGTAAAATTTCACAGTGTAGAGAAATATTTCATGGTAAAGCCAGCATCATTAAACATAATGAAGAAGGCTTCTTCAAAAATATAGAAAACCCAATCCAGGTGGGCCGTTATCATTCTTTATTTGCGGCTGAGTTACCACCGAATTTCACATTAGCCTCAGAGATCAGAGGCATACCAATGGCCATCTGGCATAATAAACATCCAATTTATGGCGTACAATTTCATCCTGAGAGCATTCTAACTCCGGTTGGAGGAAAAATAATCGAAAATATCATAGGAGGAATCAATGATTAAGCAACAAATCGATAAAGTTATCAAAAGAAAAAATCTAACAATCGAGGAAGCAGAAGATGTAATGGATAAGATCATGAGTGGAGAGTGCACAGATGCTCAGATTGGCGGTTTTCTGACTGCCCTGGCTGCCAAGGGTGAAACTGTAGAAGAGATCACTGCTTGTGCTCGGGTTATGCGGGAAAAAGCGACCAGAATTGAAGTCGACAGAAGTAAGGCCGACAGAGGCGTAATTCTGGATACCTGCGGAACTGGTGGAACAGGCACTGATACATTTAATATCTCTACAACTTCCGCTCTGGTAATTGCGGCTGCTGGAGTAAAAGTTGCCAAACATGGCAATCGTGCCGCATCATCAAAATGCGGCAGCGCCGATGTGCTGGAGGAGCTGGGTGTCAATCTGGAAGTCACTCCCGATATAGTTGCAGAAAGTATTAATGCGATTAACATTGGCTTTCTATATGCTCCCCTGCTTCATAAAGCTATGAAATACGCGATTGGTCCCAGACGAGAATTGGGCGTGCGAACAGTGTTCAATATTTTAGGTCCCCTAACCAATCCGGCCAGTGCTAATGCTCAAGTTATGGGCGTGTTTGATGCAGATTTGACCGAACCAATTGGGCGGGTTCTGGCTAATTTGGGTGAAAAGCGGGCCTTTGTTGTGCATGGAGAAGATAATCTGGACGAAATCACAATCACCGGTAAAACGAAAATCTCGGAGTTGAAAGAGGGGCAGGTCAATACCTATTATATAAAACCGGAAGATTTTGGACTAAAAAGAGCCGATTTGTCCGAGATCAAAGGCGGCGATGCTTCCCAAAATGCCAAGATTGTTCACTCCGTATTAAACGGGGAAAAAGGTGCGCCCCGTGATATAATTGTTCTGAATGCAGCTTACGGCTTGCTTGCAGCAGATAAAGTCGAGTCACCACAAGCAGGAGTCAAGCTTGCTCAGGAAACAATCGATTCCGGAAAAGCGAAAAATAAGTTGCAAGAGCTGATCAAACAGGTAGCAGTATGATCTTAGATGAAATTGTGGCCAATACAAAGCAGGAAATAGTTGAACAAAAAAAGCGGCTTCCCCTTGATTCCATGCTGAATCAACTTAAACCATCACAAAAGAATTTTAAAGCAGCTCTTGTTGAGGGACGGGGCATTAATTTAATTGCCGAAGTTAAGAGAAAATCACCTTCACGAGGTGACATCAATCAGGGCCTGAACATTGATGAGATTATCGATATTTATGACCAGAATCCTAATGTCAACGCAATCTCTTTTTTAACCGATCAAAAATATTTTGGTGGGAGTCTAGAAGAGCTCAGCAAAATTCATTCACAAACTGACAAACCTATTTTACGGAAAGATTTTATCATAGACGAGTATCAGGTCTATCAGGCAAGATATTATAAGGCTGATGCCATTCTATTGATTGCTAGAATACTTTCTCAAGAAAGAATGGGAAAATTTGTCAATATTGCCCATAAATATAATATGGATTGTCTGGTTGAGGTTCATAATGAACAAGATATCACTAAAATCCCTGAAAATGCTAAGATAATCGGAATTAACAATCGCAACCTGGATACCCTGGAAATATCTCTCGATTCCACCAAAAAATTATCTCAAAAACTCAAAGATAAAGCCGAGGTGATTGTTACTGAATCGGGAATATTGACCAGCTCAGATGTAAAGAGTTTAAAGCATTATGCTGATGCTATGCTAATAGGAAGTGCTATCATGGCCAGTGACTCTCCTTCTTTAAAAATTGATTCCCTGTTTCAACCAAAAATCAAAATATGTGGCATTACTAACCTAGATGATGCTCTTTTAGTTGCCGGGTACGCTGCTGATTTTATGGGTTTTATTTTTTACGAAAAATCACCAAGATATATCACACCTAATAAGGCGCAAAGGATAATAAAACAAATTAAAAATGAACATTCGCAAGTTAAAATTGTTGGCGTGTTTGTCAATTCCAAATTAAACAGATTAAAAGAAATTCAAAAAGAATGTAGGCTAGATTATCTGCAATTACATGGTGACGAAACACCGGAATATGTAGAGCGCTTAGAAGGCGAAGTTATCAAAGCTTTTCAAGTTTCTAAGGATGAAAGTGTATTGTCCGAAATCCAAAGATATAAAACGGATTTAATATTACTTGATACATTTCATCCGCAACATTATGGTGGTACGGGAGAGGCTTTTGACTGGGAACTTTTGAATAAATTAAAAAACAAAAAAATATTTCTGGCCGGAGGGATTAATCCTGATAATTATTCCCGGGCTATCAGCTACCAGCCGTATGCAGTCGATATCAATTCAGGTGTTGAAAAAAAACCTGGGAAAAAGGATGAGAAATTAGTACAAAATATTTTAAAAAGGAGATGAGCAACTTTATGAAGTGCATTAACTGTGTTAATGCAAGAGTGTTGGTAATTATCACAATTATGATTATTTCTATAAGTCTAAAGGATTAAATAAATTATATAGCGATTTTCATACAAGTTGTCTTATAAAATGGTAGATAAAATTTATTATAAATACTATTTAAACCTATTTTTCCCTTCAGCCTATTGAAGGCTTCAGGAAAATCCACAAATAAGGATAGTTATGCTACATCAGACAAAACTTTTGCTAATCACTATAAATACATAAAAAGGTAAAACAATGAAAACCGGATATTATGGAAAATACGGGGGCAAATATGTTTCAGAAATTCTTATGCCAGCTATCAGTGAACTGGAGAAGAGCTTTAATGAATTAAAGGAAAATAAAAATTTTCAAAGAGATTTCGCCGAACTTCTGCAAAAATATGTGGGCCGGCCATCCCCAATCACCTATTGTCCTCAACTCACTAAAGAACTTGGTGCTCAAATTTATCTCAAGCGCGAAGACCTCAATCATACTGGAGCTCACAAAATCAATAATGCTTTGGGGCAGGCATTGCTGGCAAAACGAATCGGGAAAAAGCGTATCATTGCTGAAACCGGAGCCGGGCAGCATGGAGTAGCCGTAGCTACAGCCTGTGCAAAACTCGGTCTTGATTGTGAAGTGTATATGGGCGAAAAAGATATGGAACGTCAAAAACCCAATGTCTTTCGCATGGAACTGATGGGTGCTAAAGTAATCCCGGTCAGCTCCGGCACAAAAACTTTGAAAGATGCTATTAATGAGGCTTTACGAGATTGGAGTAGTAGTGTGGAAACAACTCATTATTTGCTGGGCTCTGTCCTGGGACCGCATCCCTTCCCTGAAATGGTAGCCTATTTTCAAAGTGTTATCGGTCGCGAAGCCCGCCAACAAATTCTCGAGGAAACAAACCGGCTTCCGGAGGCTGTGATAGCCTGTGTGGGGGGAGGCAGTAATGCTCTGGGAATATTCAAAGGTTTTCTTAATGATGAAAAAGTCAAGCTGATCGGAGTCGAAGCCGGAGGCGAAGGTATAGAGACCGGCAAACATGCAGCTCGTTTTGCTGATTCTGAAACTGGTCGCCTTGGCATTGTGCACGGCACTAAAACCTACGTATTACAGGATAAAATGGGCCAGATCATGAACACTCACTCCGTATCAGCTGGTCTGGATTATTGTGCTATTGGACCGGAGCATTCCTATCTACGAGATCAGAACCGCGCTAGTTATACCAGTGTTACCGATCAAGAATGTTTGGAGGCTTTTTGTTTGCTCTCAGAAAAGGAAGGTATCATTCCAGCGCTCGAATCGGCTCATGCAGTTGCTTATGCAGAAAAGTATGCCCAAAATCTAAATAAGGAGGCCATCATTCTGATCAACCTTTCCGGGCGGGGCGATAAGGATATTTTTGAAGTCAAAAAAATATTGGATGCTGGTTGAGTAGTTGAGTGGTAGAATAGTAAAAATAAAATTGATCGCATAGGAGTTAGAATGATAACTTATAGAGAGAGATACAAAGCATTAAAAACTAAAAATGAGGGAGCATTGATCCCCTTTACTGTGCTGGGTGATCCGGATTTTAAGACAAGTTTCGAAGTGATAAAAACTATTATCGATAATGGGGCCGATATATTGGAGCTGGGCATGCCCTTTTCTGATCCCATTGCCGATGGCTCCACAATACAGACTGCTGATACGCGGGCCTTAGAAAATGGTATTGACATTTTTAAGTGTATGAAATTACTAAAAGAAATTCGTAAATATAGTGACATCCCGATTGGATTATTGATGTATAGCAATCTGATCATGAATTACGGGCTAGAAGAATTTTATCAAAAAATGGATGCCATGCAGATCAACTCGGTTTTGGTTGCTGATATGCCGCTTGAAGAATCTGATGAATTTGTTGAGATAGCACATGAGCACAGAGTAGATACGGTCTTTCTTGTAACGCCCCTGACTACAAAAGAACGTTTGCAGGAAATTTTGGGGGGATGCACAGGTTTTGTCTATCTGGTCGCCCGTTTAGGAGTGACAGGAGCCCGGCAGGATTTGCAAAGTTCTACTCTGGAATTGATTAAACGGGTGCGACCTCAAACCGATTTGCCCCTGAATGTCGGGTTTGGTATATCCGAACCTGAGCATGTCAGGGAAGTTATCAAAGCCGGTGCTGATGGTGCTATAGTGGGTAGCGCGCTGATCAGAAAAATTGAAAAAAATTTAGATAATAAAGAAAAGATGATAAAAAAGATTGGTGATTTTGTAGCTAGAATGAAAGATGGAACACGAGCATAACCTTTTCTCAATATATTCAGAGCCCCCTGCCCAGTAGAAAATAGTAAGAGACCAACTATAGAATTTTCCTATATACGCTCCTCGAATTAAATGGAATAGGGAAGAAGGAGGAAGGAAAATGGAATTTAGTCCAGTTGTCGAGTGGCAAAGTAGTAAAAAATATTCCTTGCTTTCGATCTATTAGAATGAGCCAATAGACTAAAATTTGGATGTTATTGATTGTAAAACAAATAAAAAAACTACAAAATAAGAAGAAATAATAGAGATTTCACCCTAGAAACATAAAACCACTTTGCTACTCAACAACTTCGCAACTCGACCAACTCCTGTTTTCGCTTTCCAAAATTGTAGTATTATCGTCTCTTTTTAGAATCTGATTGTTATTTTTAGTGCAGGTCATATATTACAATTATAGTATTGTTTTTATTTAGAATAAATATATTATAGAAAATTACGAGATAGGGAGTTCTGATATTATTGTATGTTTTCAAGGACTCGATCTAATTCCCGTTTCAGTTCTTCCGGAATTTCTACTAAAGGAGACCTGGTCTCGTAAGAAGTGATCAAGCCTAATTCTGACAAACAGTATTTGAGAGGGGCCGGATTAGGCGCTTTAAAAAAAGTCGGAATGATTTCAAACAATTTCTTCCATTTATTCAAGGCTTCATCGTATGAGCCATCCTGGACCAGATTATAGATTTCAACAAAATCCGATGACAAGACATGGGAAGAAGCAAGCACTCCTCCATCACCACCATTTACTAAATAAGTATAAAAGATAATATCTTCTCCGGTTAATACAGAGAAATTATCAGGTTTGTTATAAAGCAGTTCCATCGACTGTAATATATCCCGCCCAACATCTTTCACACCAATTATATTTTCTATTTGAGCTAGCTTAAAAATTGTATCATTTTCAATATTACAGCCGGTACGATCGGGAATATTATAGAGCAGAATATTTAAATCCGTATTTTCGGCTATAGTCTTAAAATGCTGATAGACTCCTTCCTGGTCTGGCTTATTATAATAGGGAACTACCGATAATATACCTTCGATATCATAATTTTCCACTCTTTTTACTTTTTCAATTACTTTTTTGGTATAATTGCCGCCCAACCCGATAAAGACAGGAATCCGTGCGTCAATATACTCTACAGTTTTTTCAACTAATTTATAAAATTCATCTTCTTCAACAGTGGGGAATTCCCCCGTCGTTCCGATTGGCATAATTCCATCAACACCATTTTCGATATAATGATCGATTAAATTTTTATGTGATTTATAATCGACTTCTCCTTCGTTAAAAGGAGTTATCATCGGCACCCAGACACCTTTAATTTGCATTTTATGCTCCTTTTGAATTATTCCAAATTTGTTTATCTAATGTTTATTACCCAGCTATCTTAATTTAAAAATCCACATTAAACATCAATGACTCTGGCAATTTAAATTGATACTATCAGTAATCAAAAATATGCATCCATTATATTAAATTTCAATATATATTTTGTTTTACCTTGATAACAAACAAAGAGAGTATTCTAAAATTAGAATATCTATGACCCTGTTGATTTAATGCGTTTTTGTAAAAAATTTAGACTAAAAAACAATGACCGAGGTTGTATAAAATTAGGATAAATCAAATTAATCAACAAGATCATAAATGAAATAATATTTACCTCAATGAATCTCTTTTATCATAGCGTAAGATACATACTTGCAACTGAAATTTTCCGAATCTCCTAAAAAATTATTCTGGTAGTAATATTTAATGCTCAGCAACAGATTTTAATATTTCTACAATTTGCGCCTCTTTTTCTAATTCTGTAACTCCAAAAACGCCCCGGGTAGTTTTTATGACCCCGATTGTGCCCTGATAGGGAATTTCCCTCAATTTGATCGGCTTTTCAGTTTGCAACTCTTTCCATTTACTTTCGAACTTTGACCAAATTTTATCAGCATTATTTAAACTCTCGATAAAATAGAATAGTTGATATTGCATATTGCCCTGCTCATAATCCGCAAGAATTACATTCGCAAGCTGAGCCATACTCAGAAAGTCTTTTTTTATGTATTTCTCAGAGCCCGCTACTCTGTTTGTTTGGGGTAATATACCAAATTCCTGGGGGAGGGAACTATCACCCGGAAGTTGTTGGCTAATTTTTTTTAAAATAGCCTTCCCCATTTCATTCGTGATCTCTCCATCTCGGCATCGAACAAAAACATAGAATCTATCTTTCAACATATTGGCTTCAGAAGGAGGATAGATGGTACTTTCTGCCCCAATCCGGAGGGGGGTATATTGATCTGCTCTTTCAGCAACGTAAATTCCAAAAGCATTTAACTTGTTCCCCATATTATAAATATCAATAGTTATCTTATTAGTATCTTTTTTAAACCGGGCTGTTTTCAATTTAACAAAGCCATAATCCAGATATCCATCCGCAGCCCCATTAATATAATTCCACAAATTATCCGAGGTATAAATTTGAACCGCATCAGTCTGCTGCCAGCCCTCGATTACAGGGAATTCATAGGCGGTAAGGAGTGTAATAAAAAAAATTATTAGTATTATTGTTTTTCCTATTCGCTGCATATTCAATTATTTCCTTTTTAAGTTAATGATAGAAGATCATGAGCTTTTAACAAATTCACAGGCACATTCAGATCATAGGGACAGGCCTCCACACATGGTGCTTCACAATTGGTACAATATTCTGCATTGTTCTCCAGCTTATAATATTTTCTCATAGAATCTTTTTCCCGATGCTGACACTGAAAATAGTAGGCATATCGCATAATCCTGTTGACAGGAACATTATTAGAACAACGAGATAAACATTCCTGGCATCCATGCCGACAGTATTCGGAATTAAATATACTATTATATTCTTCTAATGATCTTTTCTCGAGATAAGAAAGTTCCGTTCCTGACAAAGGTAAGAGAGCATTCAATTGCTCAAAATTATTAAAAGAAATACAGGCGGAATGCAGATCCGGATTACTAATTACCCACTTGATACTGGTTTTATAAAATTCCAGTTCGGATTGCAGTTCATACTTTTTTGCAAATTTTTTGATCTTCTTCAGTTCGCTTTTATCTTCGAGAGTACTTTGCATGCTGCGAATTGCTCTTCTTCTACTATAGCCTTTTATATTCTGTAATCGTTCAACTATTTTTTCCTGACTTTTGGTAAGATTATCTGGATCAACCGGTTCGAAATTCAATACACCGGGACTGGTTTTCATGGCAGTTGTTCCAACATTGTTCTCTTTACATGCTTTTATTATCCTATCCCCGGCTTTTGAATTCATAAAGTTATAAACAAGGAGCATCAGATCAAATCGACCATCCTCTGCTGCGGCACAGAGAACGTCTTCCATCGAATCCTGTTTTTCATTATGAGGGCCATGGCAGGATAAACCGATGAATTTTAGGCGCTCTTCCTGTCTTAGTTTTTTGGTAGCGGCATGGAAACCTTGATGATCAAGAAAATCCACTCGGTTAACACCATGCATATATAAAGCATCGATATATTCCGTATCCAATCTCTTTTGACAGGCATTAAATTTTTGAATGATTTTCTCTTTAGAATCATTTTCGTCAATATGAACCTTGGTAGTAATGAAGACTTTGTTACGGTCCATATGTTTTAAAGCTTTGCCCAGATTCTTCTCAGCTTCACCATTGTGATAACCCTCTGCTGTATCAAAATAATTGATCCCATGATCATAAGCAAAGCGGGCAATATTGGGGTGTTTGAAACGCGTAGTGCCCATTCCGATATCAGAAGCTTTGAAACCTGTACGACCTAATTTTTTATAGCGTATGATCTTCTTCTCATCACTCGCCTTATCTTTGGATACAGAATTTTGCGCCCCTAAGAAATTTGTTGCTAATGAGCCTGTTAATAAACCACCGCCAATTTTGAAAAAATCTCTTCTACCCTGGCTTTTTATTTGATCTTCTGTTTTCTTATCCACTCTTCTCTCCTCTTATATAAAATTCATTGATTAAATTCGACTTGGACTTAAGTCTTCTCCTACAACAAAAAAACGATATGATCTCATTAATAAAACAAAAATATTACACTGATTGTTAAATTAAGATACTGTTAGGGTAAAATCAATATGGTAACCCAAAATAGCTTCGGGATTCCCTTCGATTTTCAACTATTGACTATTTTTTTTATAATTTCATTCATATTTTACCGGCATCATAATTATATGCATATTGAAAATTTTAAAACGAAACAGTTATAAAACGTTTTCCTCATTTGCACTGCCATGTAAACTTCCCTTAAACAAATTGTTAAAATGAATTAATTGACTTCTTGATATTACTCACAATAAATTACTGCCCATTATTATAATTTTGTTTCCGATAATATGGGTATTAAAAATAGAGGAATGGCAATATGCAAAAATTATTTACACTCGGATTAATAAATCTTTTACTAACTATGGGGTTATTGGCCCAGCAAGGCGATATTGTAGGATTCGTCATTGATAAAGAAACCAGAGCTCCTCTTGTGGGGGTCAATGTGATTGTTGAAGGCACAGATTATGGTGCTGCAACCAATCGGGATGGAAAATATAAAATTCTTAATATACCGGCTGGAAGTTATAATTTAAAATTTCAAATGATCGGCTATAAAGGAGTTGAAAAAGTACAAGTTCCTGTTAATCCTGATCGCGCTACCAGAATGGATGTGGAACTCGCAAGCTCTACAATAGAAGGTGAGGAGGTAGTAGTTACGGGTAAAACTTTTGTTAAGCCTTTAGATGCAACTGTATCTGATATGAATCTGGATTTTCCTGAAATGATGAATGATGCCGGAAGTGCTATGGATGTGCAGCGTATGATGCAGGCCCTGCCTTCAGTGGTCACCGGCAGTGATCAAAATAATCATATTATAGTAAGGGGCGGTAATCAAGGTGAAAATTTATTCCTGATCGATAATATTGAAATTCCCAATCCAAATCACTTTGGATGGCAGGGAACAGGCGGTGGTCCCATCTCTATGATAGACCCTTTATTTATTGAAGAAGTTGATTTTTACGCCGGAGCATTTCCTGCGCGCTTTGGTGGCAAAGCCTCCTCTGTAATGAATATTAAATTTAAAGAAGGCAGTCGAGAACATTTTCATTCCAAAATGGATATGGGCATGTCCGGGATAGGACTGAATGTGAATGGCCCCATAAACTCCGGTCAGGGCTCCTATATGTTCAGTGCGCATAAGAGTTATCTCGATCTGATTGTTAATAGTATTGGATTAACAGCAGTGCCCCAATATTCTAATTTCCACGGTAAAATTGTCTATGATTTAAATAAAAATCATAAACTGACCTGGAATGGAATGTATGGTATAGACCATATCTATATCAAAGAAGGTGATAACGATGAAAAAGATATGGAAGGTACAGAAATTGTTGATAATAATGGTTCGACTTATGCTACCGGTCTTACACTGCGCTCTATCTTTAATGAAAATAGCTATTCTTTGCTTACTTTCTCCCGAGTTGGTAAAATTTGGCAAACCGATGTCAAAGAAAAAATGGCAGATAATTCCAATGAACTTATCTATCAGGAAAATAATTTTGAAGGAGAATGGACATTAAAAGGGGATTATTTTCAAAGAATTAATGCCAGAAATAGTTATAGAGTTGGTTTTAATCTCAAAGCGATTCAATTCAATACTGATGAATGGGCAGAAAAGGATACTGTATGGCGCTACTATTACCATCAGACCGGTGACCCCCAGACTGTTGTATCTTTTCCAGGTGTCGGCTATTCCGATACACAATATGATTATGCAAAAGATGAAATATTATATATTCATCCTCAGCATAATATTGATGAAAAAATTACAACATATAAGCCATCTATATTTCTACAATACAAATTTAAGCCTTTTGAAAAAATGGAAATCACCTCCGGTTTGCGATTCTCTTATTTTGACTATTCATCGCAATCCTATATGTCTCCCCGTTTGGGAATCACTTATCATCTCACTCCCGCTACCTCACTTAATTTTGGATATGGTAAGCATTATCAGGAACCACCATATAATTTATTTACAAGAAATTTAAAGAAGAACCAGGACTTAAAAAGTTATAGTTCGCAGCAATTTGTGCTGGGGCTCGAGCATTTTTTTACCGAAAGTATGAAAGCCAGTCTGGAGATATATCACAAAAATTACCAGAATTATCCTGTAGATAGACAATGGAGTGAAGGCGATTCAATCGATTATTACAAGGGCGAATATATCAGTCAAAAAGAAGGGCGTTCCCGCGGTATAGAAATCTTCCTTCAAAAGAAAAAAGTGAAAAACTTTCACTTTTCGCTCTCATATTCACATTATATTTCTGAATATAGAGATGTACGCAAACCAGATGAGCCATGGTACACCGGAACTTATGATTTTAGAGATGTGCTGACCTTTATTTCCGGTTATAAAATTGACATGCGACAAAAAAGGTGGTATCGCAATATTAAGAAAAAACAATGGTGGAAATATATGGAATGGCTAATCTCACCCGGCGACGAATTCGAAGTGGGCCTGCGTTTCAGATATAACCAGGGACGGCCTTATACGGAACCTTTTTACGATCCTTACTTAAGAGATTGGTACACAAAGGAAACCACTAAATTAAATACTGAACGCTTGCCTGCTTACCATCGTTTGGATATCATGATTAAAAGGAGGTGGATCTTTAAAAAATCGGCCCTTGTTATGTATATCGATCTGATGAATTCCTATAATAGAAAAAATGTATGGAATTATTCTTATAAAAATAATGGAGAGAAAGAGGAAGTCTATCAATATCTATTCACTCCTGTAGGTGGCTTTGTCTGGGAATTTTAATAATAGAATGTTGGAGGTAAAATGCAGTGGAAGAATTTTCAACCAATGATATTGCTCATAAGTCTGATTTTATTATTTTCATGTAAGGAATATGAAAATATTGTGATCCATGATATTCCGTTAAAGGAGGCGAAAAATGGTATTTACGCTGGTGAATACAATACTACACTGGTCAAAGCAAAAGTCAAAGTTCGAGTCAAAGATAAGGCTATCGAAGACATTGAAATAATAAAGCATCAATGTGGTCAAGGAAAAAAGGCAGAGAAAATTATTGAGCATGTAATTCAAAAACAGTCACTCCAGGTAGATGCTATTTCCGGTGCAACCTATAGTAGCAAAGTGATATTAAAAGCAGTTGAAAAGGCCCTCAGAAAGAGTCTTTAACAAATTTAAAGAGGAGTCTTAATGAAAACCTTAATTGTATATGCCAGCAAATACGGAGGAACCGGCGATATTGCTAAAGTTCTTAAATCTAAAATCAATGAGGATGTCGATTTAATTAATTTAAAAAGTAAGTCTGAAATTAATCTTAATGATTATACTACAGTTTTAATTGGCACTTCGATATATAGAGGCAAAGCTCGGCAGACAGTAATTAATTTCTGTGCAGAGAATCTTGATAAATTGCTTGAAAAAAATACAGGAATATTTATTTCTTGCTGGTTTGATGATAAAATTGAAGAATACATACAAAGCTCTTTCCCTGATAAACTTATCGAAAACTCAAAAATTGTCTATGCTGGAATTCTTGCCGACCCCTCAGAAATGTCATTTCTCGACAGAGTTATTGTAAAAACTGTGGCTAAGATGAAAAAATCCGTCTCTCATATAAAAGAAAATAATCTGGAACAGCTGGCAGCAATAACTCAGAATAACAATATAGAATAAAAGATATTTAATAGTCGCCAGAAGAGCCTTTCTCATATCTGGGATATTTCAACCAGGAAGATTATTTTATTTTTTTAAGGCCTTAGCCACCATATTAAAATATGGCTCTCTAAGATTTATTATAATTATGGTTAATGGTAATAGGATACATATTCAAGCTTGTAATCAGTTAATATAAAATCACTTTCCCTCTATCAGATTTCAATTTTCAATACCTTATTAAAAAATACTTCCGGCATGATAATTAAATGCAACTCGAAAATTTAGGAGCAAAACGGTTAAAAAATATTTGACAGCGGATATGAGGTGCGATTGTTTAATTTACTGAAAAATATAAACCAAATATCCTAATTGAAATCATTGGCAATAATTTCAGAGTATTAAAATATTTTCAGTGGAGCGAGTTAAATTTTAGCATTTAATTATCCCGCCGGCGCCTTTTTGGTTACTTTTGTGGCGAGACAAAAGTAACAGCAGGATAGAGAATAGGCAGAGGATAGCAGTTAAAATGTTGGAAAGAATTTATAGAGAATGAAAAAGACTATTTATATCTTCAATAATCATAGCTGATAAATAAAACAATATTTTCATTTCCACTTTTTTCCTCAGCCCATTGAGGGCTTCGGATAAAAAACACAACTAAGGATAGTTGTGCTACAGATGAACTACTCCAAGGTAGAGCTTCGAGGAATTATTAGAATAAAAGAGAATCTGTGATACTTTTTTAATTAATGAATATTTTTTAATAAGTATATTTCGGAACGCTTATCTTATATCCCGACCATGTCTTGCTTATTTTATTATCTATTCCAGAAGCTGCTATCCATTTTTTATTATATTTTTTAAGCTTGGCAATCATAAAGTATCTTAGAGAGCCTAAAATATAATGTTAACCTCATAATTTCATTAAGAATGATACCATGAACTATCATGCTGTATGGGCCAGTTAAATAAAACTGTTAGTTGGCCTTGAAGAGGTTTCTTTTAGGCTGCATTATCCTTCTCTAGTTTTCATTTAGACACCTATTTAGAAAATCGCTATAGCACCAGATAAGTTTATGCTTCTATTTCAAGCTCATCTATTTTTCTATACAAAGATGAAAGGCCAATATTAAGTTTTTCCGCTGCCGTGGTCTTATCATTTTCAGTTTTTCTGAGGATCGAGGAAATATGTCTTCTTTCAAATTTTTTGACCGATTCTTTTAGATCATCCGGAAAACCGGTATAATCATCCTGACAAGTATGAGGTGGTAAATCTTCAGGAGTAATGTAGTCTCCTTCAGCCAAAAGCACAGCTCTTTCAATTACATTTTCCAGCTCTCGCACCTGGCCTTTCCACTCATAATTCATCAATAATTTCATCGCTTTATTATCCACCCCCAGCATATTACGGTTTAATTCTTTGTTGTATTTGTGGATAAAATAATCAATCAATAAAGGAATATCATCTCTTCGTTTACTCAAAGGAGGTAAATGAATTTCCACAATATTAAGTCGATAATAGAGGTCTTCCCGAAAATTCCCTTCTTCAATTTCTTTTAAAAGATTTTTATTTGTAGCTGATAAGATTCGACAATCTACTTTGCGAGTAGAAGAAACTCCAATAGGCTTGATCTCTTTCATTTCAATGGCTCGTAATAATTTGACCTGGATATTGATCGGAATTTCACCAACTTCATCTAAGAATAGTGTTCCGGTATGGGCGGCCTTGAAGACGCCCTCTTTGCTTGTTCTCGCTCCGGTAAAGCTCCCTTTCTTAAAGCCAAAAAGTTCACTTTCAAAAAGATTATCAGGAATTGCGCCACAATTTATCGGTACGAAAGGCTTCTCTTTACGGGAACTATTTTGATGAATGGCCCGGGCTACCAATTCTTTACCAGTTCCACTTCTACCTGTAATCAAGACATTGGAAGAAGAATCAGAGACTTTATCAATTAATTTATAGACTTTTTGCATAGCCTTACTTTCACCAATAATATCATGATGATTAAATTTGCTATGAACTTCCTTGCGGAGATAACGATTTTCAAGCAAAGTCTGTTGGTATTTTTTAATACTCTTAAGCCGGATTAAGAGAGTTTCCATATCGATAGGTTTGATAAAAAAATCTATAGCACCTTTTTTTAGGGCCTCAATTGCTGATTTGACGGTTGCTTTTTCAGAGATTACAATAGAAAATGATTTGGGACAGATTGTGGATGCCTTATCGAGCAGTTCAACTCCCGTTCTATTAGGCAAATCGACATTCACTATCAGAATATCAAAATCATTATTTTTCAGTAATTCCAGGGCTTCCTCACCATCATTAGCCTGATAAGGAACATATTTATGGCTTTGTAGAAAATCAGAAATTTCGCGAACTGTATCCTTATTTTTATCAGCAATAAGAATATTTGAACCCATATTCACCTCATTTCAAGTCTCAGTAGTCTAATAACACAAGAATATACAGCTTTTAAAACTATTTACCAATAATATTATCATTTTTAATAAATTTGATTGCACACCTTGTTCTTACAATTGAGAATGATTCCAATAATCGGTTGAAATGTCAGCCAACTATCCAGTCTCCATAGATCATACCATATTGACATCATCTTTATAATATTAACTGGCGTGAGGTTTAAATTCTATTACCCATATTAACGACATAGATAGATAAAGATCATAATTATTCAAATATATTAAACTCACATCGCCTCTCAATTTATGGAGTACTTCAGAAATAAACACATTCAGGGCTAGCTCTATCGCTATGCACCAAGACCTCTCATAATTCAAGTATAAACGAGTCCTGGGATCTTACACTACATAGAACGTATTTGCGAAAATCATAATAGTAGATATAATATTACATATGATCTACCTGCTAATGAACAGAGTAAAGGCAATTCATTCCAAAATTTTATTTACGGCTATTATCAAAATTGATAAAGCATTTGGATTTGACTGATTTTGTTTATAATATTTGTTCCCATGACTATTTATAACCCTGAATTGATTGAGATTATATGAGAAAAAGAAAAAAATATTTAATTATTGCAATAATTGCAGGTCTTATTTTGCTTTATATAGACCTTCAATTAAAAAGTATTGTCAATAACAGCCTTGTCCGTCATAAACCGATCAATACATTTATCCCGGTTCTGGATCTGTATCTCACTCACAACACAGGTTATCACTATATATTCGGTGAAATTGATAATCATAAATTATGGTCTCTTTTTGGTCTTGTAATGGGGTTAATTTTGATTTCATCGTTTTCATATTCGATATTAAAGGAAGATATCGAAAAATTTTATCTTAGGATTTATGCCATAGTTTTAGCTTTGACTATAGGAGCCATGGGTAATGTCTTAGAAATAATTTTTACAGGAAAGGCTACTGATTATTTCATTTTTCATCCCTTCCCCTGGCCCAGCAATCTCTGTGATCAATATATAAATGCAATTATATATATCGTCATCCCCATTATTTTAATCAGATATATATTTAAGAAAATTCAAGATAAACAAAAACTGAAAAAGGGATAAATCTAATTAACAGGCGAAGAATACATATAATTGAAGATGAGCAGATAATTGCCGAAGATTTGAAAGAAATATTGGAAGAGCTCGGTCATGAAGTCACAGGCATTTCAGGCAATCCTCAGGATGCTTGGCATAACCTTAAAGAGAACCAACTCGATTTTGTATTCATCGACATAAAGTTAGGTGATAAAACTACCGGTTTGGAGCTTGCTCGAGAGATACAAGGCAGGATTCCATTTATTTATTTGACAGCTCACACAAAATATTTCGAAGAAGCCAAGAGAACAAGTCCTTATGGTTACATAGTAAAGCCCTTTGATCAAAATCAGATCAAGTTTACTCTGGAATTGGCCATTCAAAGATATGATGCCGAACAGCAGATAAAAAAGAGCGAAAATAAATTTAAAACACTCTTTGAAAATACCGGTACTGCTATTGCTAGGTGCGATAGTGACGGCACAATTCTGGAATGTAATCAAGCAGCTTTTGATTTACTAAATTTGAACGAATCAAAGCCCCCCAAAGACTATCATATATCGGAATTTATTATTCCAAAACATAAGCATAAATTTGAGAAATTTGCCAAGCAAAGTCTCGGTGATGATTTTAACAGCCCCTCCTGTGAGTGTAAAATTAAAGTTCCGCCGGGCAGTATAAAAAATATATTCTTCCGTTCAAAAAAAATACCTGATAGTCATAATTGGATTGTTTCTATAACAGACCTTTCCGGATTAAGGAAAACTGAAAAAAAATTAGAATGGGAAAAGCGCCTGGTTTCTAATCTTGTAGAAAATATCGATGCCCGCATATATATTAAAGACAAAGATCATAGATTTTTACGCGTTAATGAAAAGCATGCGGATTATCTCGGATTGGATTCCCCTAAAGATGCAATCGGAAAAACAGATTTCGATTTCTTTGAAAAAGAAAATGTTAAAAAATGGCATCAGGAAGAGGACCGTATTATTGAAAATGGAGGCTCGATTCAACAAGAGAACCTTGATGTTATGCAAAATGGTAGAAAACGATGGAATAGAACCGATAAAGTTCCAATCCGCGGCCCTGAGGGTAATATTCTGGGTATTTTTGGCATTTCAAAAGATATTACAAATCGTAAGCGCGCTGAGAAATCTCTGGCTTATGAAAGAGACCTCTTCAATATCCTAATGGAAAATATCACGGATGCGATCTATTTCAAAAACAAAAAGGGTGAATTTATCAGGGTCAATAAGCCCATGGCGGAATTTTTTGGAGCCAAAAGCCCTGATGCAATGCTAGGAAAAACAGATTTCGATTTTTTTGATGAATCTCATGCTCGGGATGCCTGGGAAGATGAAAAAGAAATCATGGAGACCGGAGAACCGGTCATTAATAAAGAGGAGAAAGAAACCTGGCCAGATGGGAGAGTAACCTGGGCATTAACGACAAAAATGCCTTTACGAGATCCGGAAGGAAAAATAATCGGAACATTCGGCGTCAGTAAAGATATTACAGCGATAAAAAAATCTTCACAAACTATCAAAGAACAAAAAAAATATTTTGAAGCCCTGTTTAACTGTTCATTGAGTGGAATTGTCTCTTTAAATGAAAAAAGCGAAGTGATAGATGTTAATAAAGCATTTCGGGAGATGTTTCAATATAATAGGGAAGAATTAATCGGAAAAGACATAGATAGGGTTATATCCAATTCGGATGAGATGTATCAAAATGCACAAAAAACAACCAAGTCCATTCAGCAAGGTAAAAATATTGTAGTTGAGACCAAGAGGGCCCAAAAAAATGGCAAGCCCATTGATGTTAAAATTTACGGCAGTCCTATCATTGTTAATGACAAAAAGATAGGAGCTCTGGGACTATATCATGATATAACAGAACGTAAAGAGTATGAAAGAAAACTAAAAGAAGCAAAAAAGAAGGCAGAAGAAGCCAATCGGGCGAAAAGCATATTTTTATCTAATATCAGTCACGAAATAAGAACTCCCATGAATTCCATAATTGGCTTTTCCGAATTACTTAAAAAAATGATAGATGATAAGGAAACCCAGGAGTATCTAGAACTTATTCACACCAATGCTCGTTCACTTCTGGACCTAATCAACGATATTTTGGACCTCTCAAAAATTAGTGCAGGCAAGGTCGAGATCAACTACCATCCTTTTAAACTAAGGGATCTATTCGAAGAACTCGAGATGCTATTTAAATTGAAAATAGAAGATAAAGACCTCGAATATAAACAGGACCTGCCTTCTGAGCTAACCTCGATTACTCTGGACAAAAATAAACTCAAACAAATTCTTTTAAACCTGGTGGGTAATGCAGTCAAATTCACTGAAAAGGGTTTTGTGAAAGTTGGACTTAATTTAAAAAATCTTACGCATCTAAATGGGCAGGAAAAGGCTGACCTGGAATTTTTTGTAGAGGATACCGGTATGGGAGTCGCCAGTGATGAACGGGATAAAATCTTTGAACCTTTTACCCAACAAACGGATCAAGATGCAGCTAAATACGGTGGCACAGGACTAGGACTGGCTATCAGTCAAAAATTAGTTCAAAAAATGAACGGCACTATTAACATTAAAAATAAAGCTGGAAAAGGTAGTATTTTTGAATTTGTATTAAAGGATGTAGTGATCAATGAAATCTGATAAATCAGCGGACTATAGAAAATATATCGAACCCAATAAAATACAACAGGCAGCGAACTATATTGAACAGAAAATCAGTAAAATTCCCAGGCTTGCAATTACGCTGGGGTCCGGACTCGGTAATTTTGCAGAAAGGATCGAGAATGCGCAAAATTTGTCTAGCCAGGAAATTCCCCATTATCCCTCACCTACTGTGGAAGGGCATTACGGGCAATTATTATTCGGTGAGATAAACAGCATCCCTGTCGTAGGTATCCAGGGCCGTTCCCATTATTATGAAGGCCGTAGTCTGAAAGAGATTGTGTTCTATGTTGATCTGCTTGACAAATTGAGTATCAAATATTTTATCTTGACCAACGCTGCCGGAGGAGTTGATCCTGACTTAAAACCCGGGGATCTCGTCATTCTAGATAGTTATCTTAATTTTACTCAGATCGAGCGTCCTTTTTTAGATAAGGATACCAATCCTTTCTCTCAGAAACTCGTTAATCTGGCTCATAATGTAGCTGCCCAAAAAAATATTAAAATTATGCAGGGCAAATATTGCTGGACAACCGGTCCTAGTTTTGAAACCTGGGAAGAAGTAAAAGTTTGCCAAAAGCTAAATGTAGCAGTGGTTGGCATGTCAACTGTACCGGAATTACAACGAGCCGCAGCCCTAAAACTCAAGACAATAGGCATAAGTCTTGTTACAAATATGGCGGCGGGAATAAACGGAGCTGAATTATCACATGAAGAAGTTCAGGAAACGGCTGATAAAGCAAAAACAAAATATTCGGATTTTATTACCGGTATAATCGGAACATTAAAAAATAAAGATTAATAATATATTATGAAAAAGAAAAAATTATTAAAATGGCGAAAGGCTTTTCTAATCACAATTATACTATTTGTGATCGGAGGAATGTGCGGCTTAGGTGCTGTTTATTACCTATCCAGAGACCTGCCCGGTCTGGAAGAATTACAAAAATTTTCTCCCAATGAAATCACAAAGATATATTCTGCCGATGGAAAAGTAATAGAGAGAATAGGCCTTCAATTACGTAGTTTAGTTCCCAAAGAAGAATTGCCGCAGTCTATAATTAATGCAGCAATTGCGGTTGAAGACTCTAGATTCCGAAAACATTGGGGCGTTAGCCTCAGGGATATAGGCCGCGCTATCATTGTCGATCTTATAGCAATGGAGAAAAAACAAGGGGCCAGTACAATCACCCAGCAATTGGCCCGGATTCTTTATACAAAAATTGGTTATGAAAAGACTTTTCTTCGAAAAATCAAAGAGCTCTTAACTGCCATTCAGATAGAGCGCATGTATAATAAAGATGAAATTGTATCCAATTATATAAATTCTGTCTACATGGGCCATGTTTGGGGAGTTCAGGCAGCTGCTCAGTATTATTTTAAAAAAGATGCCCGTGATCTTGAATTAGAAGAAAGTGCCTTACTGGCTGCTATAATTAATAATCCCGGTTATTACTCACCTTATCGACATCCCAGAAGAGCCTTCAACCGCAGGAATTTGGTTCTCTATTTAATGCAAGAACAAAATTTTTTAACCAATCAGGAATATCAATACTACAAAAATCAGCCTCTGCAAGTTATCCAACAAGAAAAGATTCCCGATACAGCTCCCTACTTTTTACAGTATGTTCGGAAAAAACTTAATGCACTGGAAGAAGAATACGATTTTAATATCTACCGTGACGGATTGGAAGTTTATACCACACTCGATTCCAGAATTCAGAGTTATGCTGATTCCGCTTACAACCAATATATCCAGGTTGATCAAGAGAGACTGGAAAAAAGTTATCAAAAAAATCCCAAAAAAATCAAAAAAGTTATCTCAGATAGTTCTTCCTATAGATATGAAGACATTTTAAAAATGGTGCAGAATGGCGTTGTAGCTGACACCATTAGTGAAGAATTAAGAAAATCTTTACTTGTTCAAGGTGCTCTGGTTGCTATTGATCCCAAAACCGGAGAGATAAAAGCTATGATCGGCGGTCGTGATTACAAACTCTCTAAATTTAATCGTGCTACTCAGGCCACCCGTCAGCCAGGCTCAGCATTCAAGCCAATTGTTTATTCCACAGCCATAGAAAATGGTTTTCGGGTTACCAAAAAAGTCTTAAACCAACCGGTTGTTCTCCATATGTCTGATGGTACACGCTGGGATCCTCGCAATTATGACGGCAAAACCGGGGGCTGGATGACTTTGAGGGAAGCACTGACTCATTCAAAAAATCTCCCTTCAGCGAAAATAGTACAGGAGCTCATTTCTCCAGCAGCAGTTGTCAATACTGCCCATAAAATGCAATTCTCTACTCATATACCAACTGTTGATGCTATTGCGCTGGGAGCGGTTGATGTCAAGCCAATTGATCTGACTGCGGCTTATACAACCTTTGCCAATGGTGGGGTTTATACCAGGCCCCGGGCAATATTGAGGATCAAAGATAGATATGGTAATGTTATCTACGAAACAAAGCGAGAGAACAATATTGTTTTCAGTGAGGAAACTGCTTTTTTAACAACCAGTCTCCTGCAAAGCGTAATCAATGATGGCACTGGCGGTAGAGCCCGCTGGATGTGGCATTTCAAACATGTTGCTGCCGGGAAAACAGGCACAACAAATGACAATACAGACGCCTGGTTTATGGGCTTTACGCCTTATTTAGTCACAGGTGTTTATATCGGAGTGGACAATCATGCAATTTCGCTGGGCGACGGTCAAACCGGTGCTAAAGCAGCTCTACCAATCTGGGCTAATTTTATGCGAGAGACCCATGAGAAATTAAATTGGGAAAGCAAAGAGTTTCCCATACCCAAGGGCATTGTAGAGAAAGCCATTTGTAAAGAGACAAAAAAACTTCCTACTAGATTCTGCCCCATTGAACACGAATATTTCAGAAAAAATAATGTTCCTCAAACATACTGCCAGAAACACGGAAATGGTGATAAAGAAGAACAAAATAACACCAGCGATCATATTTTTTAATATCACATATTTTATAAAAAATATATGAGCCCTAAAATCCTTCTTGTAAATCCCTGGATAGCTGATTTTGCAGCCTATGATCTGTGGGCTAAACCTATTGGTCTTCTATATATTGGTAAGTTTCTTCGAGAGTATGGATACAAAATATCACTTGTTGATCTGCAAGACCGTAAAGAATGGGATTCTGAACCTGAAACGGGAAAATATATTCATAGTGGGCGGGGAAAATACAAAAAAACCAGAATTGAGAAGCCGGACATACTAAAGCCGATTCCTCGTCACTATGGTTTGTATGGAGCTACTCCTGAACAATTTAAAAATGAATTACAAAGCCACAGTCCGGATGCAATTTTAGTTACTTCCCAAATGACATATTGGTATCCGGGAGTGCAAAAAACAGTAGCAATATTACGCAAGAAATTTCCTGAAACTCCTTTAGTTTTAGGTGGCATATATGCTACTCTTTGTTCAGAACATGCAAGCAAGGTGATTAATCCTGATCATCTAGTCACTGGAACAGGGGAAAAGCAGGTTCTAAAATTACTTGATGCAATGTTTGACATAAATCGAGATTACGCCACTATACCTGATTTTAATGATGAAGGACTACTTCCCTGGGACCTTTATGAGGATTTGGATGCGGTGGGATTAATGACATCCAGAGGATGTCCCTATACATGTAGTTTTTGTGCTACTAATCAATTACATCCCCACTTTCATATGCGTCAACCTGAAGATGTAATTCGGGAAATAATTTATGTTTATGATAAATATAACGTCAAAAATTTTGCCTTTTATGATGATGCCCTATTCACAAACAAAGAGCAGCATATTAAACCAATTTTAAAGACTTTAATCAACAGGGGATTGGGAATTAATTTTCATACTCCAAATGGTCTATTTGCCAGAGAAATAGATAGTGAATTGGCCAAATTAATGAAAAGAGCCGGTTTTAAAACGGTAAGATTGAGTCTGGAATCCAGCGTTAAAAAATGGCAGAAAGAAGCTTCCAGTAAGGTTTCTCGCCAGGATTTTCAAAATGCTATTTATAAATTAAAGAAAGCCGGCTATCAAAGTAGGGAGATTGAAGCCTATTTAATAATGGGATTACCCGGTCAAAAACCAGAAGAGGTTCAAGAAAGTCTGGATTTTGTTTATAAATCGGAGGCAATATCCAGATTAGCTGCTTTTACACCAATTCCAGGTACAAAAGACTGGCAAAGAGCTATTGATAATAATTATATCAAAGAGGATATCGATCCTCTCCTCACAAATAACACGGTTTATCCCTGCGCCAGTTCTGATTTCCCTGCAGAAAAGTATCAAGAATTAAGACACTATTCCAATCAATTAAATAATAAAGTGAGAGAAAAAAATGGGTGATATTAAGCAAAATTTCAAGATCCAGCCTTTTACAGCGATCATGTACAAGAATCCCAAAATTTATAAGATAACATTAGATAAATTTGTATCTAAATTTGGAGAACCACTTGGCATAGGTAAAGAATATGATTTTTCAAGCTTTACTAACTACTATGAAAAGGAATTTGGGACAGAACTAAAAAAAAGAATGCTCGTTTTTGACCAACCACAATCTCTCCAGGACTTTCATAAAACTAAAATCTGGTCTAATCATCTGGAAACCGAAATAAGTGAACACAGGGACTCAAGGGACGTTAATATCGATCCTGGTTATCTTGGACTTTCGAAATTGGTTCTATTCTCTACTAAAAATTATTCTCACAGAATTTATATTAATGACGGGATTTTTGCTGAAGTAACTTTAATCTACGAGTATTCGGAATTTAAAACACAATCCTGGACTTATCCTGATTATGCTGATCAAAAAAATATTGCTTTTCTCTCTAACATGCGTCAGAATATAAAAAGAAAAGCAAGAGAAAAAGGCTACATGCTTGATCTTATTTAATTATTAAATTTTTGGGGAAGTTCCTATTTTTGAATATGGATAATAAAAATATTTAAATAATTGCATATTTTTTAGTAAAATCAATTCAGTATAGTGACATGAATTTGATATTTAGGTCTATATTAACTTTGTTAAGTAATTTTATAATAAATGTTTATTTAATTTAGGAGTAATACGATGGCTAAAGATGTATTAATTGGAGATAGAGAATATTTTGAAGGCATTGAGAAGATCGAATATGAAGGGCCTGATTCTGAGAATCCCCTGGCTTTCAAATATTATGACAAAGACCGTAAAGTGGCTGGCAAAACCATGGAAGAGCACTTCCGCTTTGCAATTGCCTACTGGCACACCTTCTGTGGAACAGGGGCAGATCCTTTTGGTCCCGGCACTCAGG
>JAIPHI010000010.1 GCA_021735285.1 Fidelibacterota bacterium
GAATTAATTTGACAGAAACCAGTGATGTCTCGGATTCTACCTATGATGCTGGTAACGCAGAGTATTTTTATTCGTTTTTAACTATTCTCGATGATGAAGTTGGCTGGCATACTTGTAAGATTCCAATGGTTGAGGGAATGGGCGCTGGTGACCCAGGCTTTACCAATACAGGCTGGTTCGGAATTGCTGGTAATGGACAACTCGATTTCAATAAGATCAAAGCCTTTCACTTTGAATTTTCCATTAGTGGTACCGCAACAAGAACAGTTAGTGAAGGTGAAATCATTTTTGATAATATGCGCCTCACTGACCCACAGAAACTAGATCTACTTTTCTTTAATGGTGAAAATTTATCAGGTGCTGTGAATGTATCCCCTGGCTGGAGTGATGGAGCTTACGAAATTACCGATGAAGAGGATAATCCCGAAACAGAAGGTACAAAATCGATTAAATATAATATGCCTGGCTCCATGTGGGATGGACTTGTATTTACCCTAAACCAACCGAAAAATCTAGCTATGAACTGGTTGGCTGGTGATTCATTAAAATTCTCGATCAAAGCAGATGCTGGTCTTGGTGAATTAAAAATAATACTGGCTGATGATGATACTGATGGTTCACTATCATATGAAGCTTTCCATATGCTGTCTGAAGATGAGGTAGGTTATGATGGTAGCTGGCAAGATGTAAGTATAGCCCTCAGTGATCTCGACAGAAATGGCGGAGCATGGGATGCCACTCAGAATGCCAGTGTTTATGATCAGATGATGGATTCCACAAATGTAAAATATTTAAAAATCCTGGTTGCTTCAGAAAATGCTTATGGCAAAACAGTATATCTGGATAATATTTGGGTTGGAAATCCTGCTCTTGATCTAACTGCTCCGGATGCAGTAGCCGGTATCACCGCTCAACAGTATGAGACTGATGCCAATAATTACAATCTGGTTATGTGGCAGGATCTGGATAATGAAACTGGTGAATCCTATAATGTTTATGCAAGTCATGAAGAAATTACAGATGTAACAGCTGCCAATGTTGAGCTGGTTGCCAGTAAGGTTCAAGAAGGCACTCAAAGTGCAATTCATTATTTGAGATATCCCCTTGAAGACCATAATGTAGATTACTATTATGCGGTTTCTGCTATAGATCAGTCTGGCAATGAAGGCGAGCCAGGTGTTTCAGATAAGATTACTTCCCTGGCAAAAGGGGTCCCTACAATTTCACTTAATGTGCCTGATAATTTTGCTGTAGATGGTTATTTTGATGAATGGTATGATAGCGGCATTAAGCCCTGGGTATTAAAACCGGAAGTAAATAATGTAGCCACCGGTACGATTGATGATAGTACAGATATGAAAGGTACAATCTATTTAGCTATTGATGACGATTATCTATATGTAGCTGGAGAAATAATTGATGATGTTTATCATTTTTCATCAAATGCTGAATGGTGGAACTACGATGCCTTTGAATTTTTTATCGGCCTATATAATCAAAAAGGATCGAAACATACTGCCAATTTGAGGGGTGAAGAACCGGATTATAAATTACAATTTCATGAAAATGGCATAGTCAATGAATACGTAGGTAATACAATCGATGATCCGGAATATTTTTACTTTGAAGGTCTGAATCCCGACTGGTTATTTGAAGCAAAAGTACCCTTAGATTCCATAGCAGGAGATGAAGACAAAAGATTTCATCCTGTCAATGGAATGAAAATTCCGATTGAATTATATCTACATGAAAATGACGGTGCTGGTGATGCTATGGAAGGAACTTTGGCGTGGTCCCCTTTGAATGCTGATAATGCCTATCAATCACCAGCGGTTTGGGCCTATACATTTATTGGTGATAGATACACAACTGCTATTGATGACGGTTCTAGAAAAAACAACATAGTTCACGATTTCGAATTAAAGCAGAACTATCCAAATCCTTTTAACCCTGTTACAACAATTGAATATTCAATTTCTATGAGAAATAAAGTTGATATTTCTGTCTATAATATGGTGGGACAGAAAGTTGCAAACTTAATTGACAAAACTCAAAAAGCAGGTGTTTATCAAGTCAAATGGAATGCGATTGATATGCCATCCGGTGTTTATTTTTACAGAATTAAATCCGGATCAAAAGTTCAGACTAAAAAGATGCTATTGTTAAAATAAATACTCAGTAAATCATAAAAAATATGATAGGAGAGATGGAACGATCCCATCTCTCCTATCATTAAAATCTTTGAATAAATTTAAGGATATAATATGGAAAAGAGAGTAAGTCAATATACTCTTTTATTATTGTTAATTTTATCTTTACCATTGTATTCAATATTTTCACAAACTACAGGAAAAATTGCAGGTAAAATTATAGAGAAGCAAACTGGTGAACCTCTAGTTGGTGTGAATGTAATTGTTAAAGGTGAAAGCGGCACAACTACAGGAGCAGCGACCAACCAAAATGGGGATTATTATATTATTAATCTTCCCCCTGGCGATTATCAATTAAGAGCCCAAATGATCGGCTATACACCTGTGGTTGTAGAAAATATTGAAGTCTCTGTCAATAGAACGAGAAATATCAATCTCGAACTGGAACAAGGAGTGATCCAGGGTGAAGCAATTACTGTTGAAGCAGATCAAATCTCAGTAAAAAAAGATCAAACCAGTACTATCAAAAACGTCTCTGCTGACAACATGGCAAAGCTACCGGTTGAAAATTTGTCTGAAGTAGTGAATATGCAAGCCGGTATTGTGAATGGCCACTTTAGAGGTGGCCGTATGGATGAAGTCTCCTATATGGTGGATGGTATTCAAGTTGATGATGGTTTTAGTGGTTCCGGTCGTGCTGTTGACATTGAAACTGAAGCAGTTCAGGATCTGGAGGTCATTACCGGTACTTTCAATGCAGAATATGGCAGGGCTATGAGTGGAGTTGTGAATGCTGTTACAAAAGTTGGAGGCAATAAATTTCATGGGGGAATTTCAGGGGCTTTAGCCAATTATTATACTCCTCACGATGACATATTCATAGGACTGGAACCTGAGGAGATTACCCGTAATCAAGATTATAAAATCCATCTTAGCGGACCAATTATAAAAAACAAAGTTCATTTTTTTGTGAATTATCGATTTCAGGATAATAAAAACCATTTGAATGGTATTAGGCGCTTTAATGTTGATGACTACAGTGATTTTTCCCAACCAAATCCCAATGCCTGGTATTCAGAACATACAGGAGATAGCAACTATGTATCCATGAATGGTTCGAAAAACCATTCTTTTTTAGCCAAAGTATCGCCTAAGATTAGTGACGAGATCAAATTGTCTTTCCTTTATACACTAAATAAAGATGAATGGCATAGTTATAACCATTCTTTTAAATATAATCCTGATGGAATGGCCTATAGTAATCGGGATTCCTATATGGGGGCTATTACATTAAATCATATGCTAACCCACTCCCTATTCTATAATTTAAAGTTTTCATATATCAATAATGATTTTGGCTGGTATAAATTCAAAGACCCTCAGGACCCCCGTTATGTGCATGATGCTTATTACTCTGATTACGGTCCTGGATTTTTTACAGGTGGTCAGGAAAAAGGTCACACTGCACGAATTACCGAAGATTATAATATAAAATTTGATCTCACCTGGCAGGCCAATGAACATCATAGTTTTAAAACCGGTCTTCAATATACCGATCATACTATAGATCATCAATATAAACAAATTTTAAACAGATATGAACGTATGGGGTGGAATGAAGAAGAGCTCGACACCCTCTCTGCCGACTTAATCCAACAGGATCCCACTAATATCTGGGAATGGAGTGTAGATCAAGAAGGCAATATGCACAGAGATTATATTTATTATGATCCGATTACTATGCCTGATTCATCAATTTATTCTGATATTTATACTGTCAAGCCCCAGGAATTTTCCGCCTATTTCCAGGATAAAATGGAATACGAGGATATGGTAGTTAATTTCGGACTCCGATACGACTATTTCGATCCGGCCACAGTCTATCCTTCGCAAAGAAGAAATCCAGCTAATCAGCAGGTTTTTTACGAAAAAGATGAACAGGGCAATATTATCACCCGTACTGATCAAAATGGCGATACAATGAGAGTATTAAATAAGGAAAAAATGTCAAGTTATCCCGATGCCAAGCCTCAATTCCAAATCAGCCCCCGTCTTGGTTTTTCCTATCAATTAGGAAATCAAGCTGTTGTTCATTTTAGTTATGGCCACTTTTTTCAAATGCCTAGAATGGAAGCCATGTATCAGAATCACTCCTTTCAAATTGCTCCTAATGATTATGAAACTGTCCAGGGTAATCCAAATTTGGAAGCCCAGAAAACAGTTACATATGAAATTGGTTTGTGGCAGGAAATCAATGATAATATGAGTCTTGATGTTACATTATATTATAAAGATATCTACGATCTTTTAAGTACAAAAGTTATTAGTACTTATAACCAGATAGAATATGGATTATACACTAATAAAGATTATGGCAACACGCGTGGACTGGAGATAAAATATAATCTGTATAGCGGCCCTCTTTCCATCTTCGTCAACTATACTTTGCAATATACTCGAGGAAATGCTGATAATCCAACCCAAACTTTTACAAGAGCCGGTGATAGTATGGATCCAATTCCGAAGTTAATCCCTCTTGCCTGGGATCAACGGCATACCTTAAATGTGTCCATAGGATATAATCAAGAAAAGTACGGAGCTACCTTAACAGGTTACTATAATTCAGGAACTCCATATACATGGCAGCCTTTACAGGAATCGATTCTATCCCGGGTAAATCTATATGAGAACAATGCCTGGATGGCAGCCAGTTATACTGTAGATTTAAGGTCCTATTATAAAATAGGTCCTGTCCGAGTTGTGCTAAGATGCTATAATTTACTCGATCGCTTGAATGAAAATTATGTTAATCCTGAAACTGGTAGTGCCTATACAGATATTGTAAGGGAGACCGAGATTGCCTCTCATCATAGTGATTTTAATGAATTTAAAGACAGGTACCAAAACCCTTCTATGTATGCTGCACCACGTTTGATTAAACTGGGGCTGGAATACAATTTTTAACACAAGTTCTGATAATTTTGTACTTTAGGAGGAATAAATGAGAAAATTTTTAATATCTACTTTTTTAATATTGCTACTTAGCCCACTGACAATTCTTAAGGCTCAGGGCATTCAATACAAAGGCCCGGAAGATCCTGCCGGTGATATTGCAGCTACCAGAGAAGGCTGGATGGATGGCAACCGGGTATTGCTGTACTTTAAAAATAATGCTGAACTCTCCCGCTGGCCCAAACAGGGTTCACTGTGGCCTAATAATTACGATGGGGTACAAATGCTAGATGGTATAGGTCTCTTAATCGGTGGCAGAGTGTATATAGAAAAAGATGATGATCCCTCCAGCATCGATTCAATTCCTGTCACTGATCCTGGCGAGATTACCTTAAAAAGTATGCAAGGAAAAATTGATACTCTATTTTATTTACAGACATCGTATCGCGAAGAGATGGACACAGATCCAACGGGCACTATTGAATGGGGTTTATACCCAACTTTCGAATACTTTAGCCCGGAAAGTGAGAATCCGGCTATGAGTGACGAACCATCAACATGGCCTGCGAATGGTTGGCCAGGTCAAGGTCGTACAAAAAAATGGGCCGGTGAATGGAATGGCAGATTTGGCAGAGGAGTAAAATATGCTGACCTGGAAACATTTTTCGTTTTAAATGATGCTCAGGACCAAGAATACCTGGGTCCTGAAGACCGTTCTCGCTATTATCCCCGACCCGGCCATTATATTGGAGATGTAAGGCCGGATGTTACTATCCAGGATGGCAAACCCTGGGGAGGCCTGGGATTGAGAGTTGCTGTCAGAGGTTTCCAATGGAATAATCCCCAAGCTCGGGATGCAATTTTCTGGGAATACAATATATCTAATGTTTCAGATTATACAATCCGGGACATTTGTTTTGGTTACTGGGTTGATAACGGTATAGGTGACTCAGGAAGTGGTGGTGAGGATGATGAATTAGGTTATTTTGATAGATTGATAGATATGGCTTATTCCTGGGATATTGACGGTGTTGGTCAAGGTGGATTAACACCCGGTATTATGGGCTTTGCTTATCTGGAAAGTCCGGGAAAACCTTACAATTCCAAGGACGATGATCTGGACGGCTTGGTTGATGAAAAAAGAGATAATCCTGCTGGCGAAATAATTGGTCCGGAAGCCGGAATTTCAGACTTGGAAAATTTTCTCTCCTTTTATCATTTGGACCGAAAAGATTTAAAAGAACACTATGCTGGGGATGAAGACCAGGATTGGACTGATGGGATAGATCTAAATAACAATGGTCGTTATGATCCTGGTGAAGACGCCGGAGATGATGTCGGTCTCGATGGTAAAGGTCCAAATGACATTGACTATCCTGGTCCTGATCAAGGTGAATGTGACCATATGCCTAGTTACAAGGAAGGTGTTGGATGCGAACCTAACTTTGCTGCTACCGATGTTAGTGAAAGTGATATGGTAGGTTTAACATCTTTTATGCTCTTTCCTATTCCACCTCATAGACCACCTTATACACGCTGGTTCAGAAATGACAAATCTCTATACAATATAATGAACCAGGATTCTCTGATCGCCTATCTGGGCAATATATCAAATCTTGTTGAACTTTTTGCTTCCGGCCCTTTTCCTCTCTATAAAGGTCGGACTGAAAGGATATCCATGTCTGAACTGCATGCCTATGATCCGCTCGAGGGGTTAACAGAAGAAAATGGCTATCAGGCTCCCGCCTTATTTCAACAAAAAGAAATTGTCCAGGTGATCTATGAAAAAGATTATCGTTTTGCATCTCCACCAGAAATGCCAACTCTTACAGCCACTCCAAAAAATGGAAAAGTAATTTTAACCTGGGATAATCGAGCTGACACTAAGACTCGTGATCCTTTTTTAATGAACGTCAATGATTTCCAGGGTTACAAACTATTTCGATCTACAGATAAGAAGTTTCAAGATTCGGAAAGTATCACCGATGGATATGGAACCCCTATGTTCAAAAAACCTATATTCCAGTGCGATATTAAGGATAATACTTCCGGTTTTACCGATTTCGGTCTTGTAAATGGTATGGGCTATAATCTTGGCAATGATTCCGGAATTAAACATTATTTTGTCGATGAAAATGTTCAGAATGGCCGGACATATTATTATGCTATAGTTGCCTATGATTCCGGTGCTCCCGGAATAGGTCCTGGTATTGCTCCTTCCGAAAATAATATAATTCTGGAACTTGATGAGGCCGAAGATATTACCTCTACCAGCCCCAATGTAGCCATAGTTTCTCCTCATCAATATGCTGCCGGTTATGTCCCTGACGAAATAGAGATGACTGATACTTCCAATATAATGGGTGCGGGTTCCATAGCACCCGAAATTATGGCTAATAAAGCCCTTCAATCTGGAAGAGAATACGCTGTCACTTTTGGAGTAAGAGCAATAGAAACTGTTGATAATTATTCCCATGGTATGAATTATGTTAATGATACTATTAAGGTCTTAGATTGTACAGATGGTAGCATTATTTATGAAGAAACGCCAGATAACTTTTTTGGAACAAATCTCATAAGTGATGAGGACTTAGGGGGTTATTACCTCAACACCAGCAAAACAATTCAAACCGATGTATTTCACGGCATGCGGCTAAATATCAATACCCCGGTTATCACGCCGGAATTTGATTATGCACATTCCGGTTGGGTAACCGGTAACGGCGATATAGATATCCGAACTACTCCTGAATCTAATAAATTCCCCTGGGATTATGATATTATTTTTGGTGATGAAACAGATGTGCTATATACCGGAGCCGGTGTCGCCAGAAGAGTTATGGATGCGGATGGCTCGAGAATTAGACGTGATATTTTAAATGATGTTGGACTCCCTTTCAAAGTTATTAATAAATCCTTTTTGGACTCCACAGGTTCTTATGAAATTCTTGATATGGTCGTACATGACCAAAATCAAAACGGAGTTTATGATATTTCTTCTGATAAAGTATTTGCAGGCCCTTTAGATCAAGATGGCAAGTGGGCTGGTACAGTATTAGTATTGAATTTTTCTGATACAGCTCCAGAAGATATGCCAGAAGATGGGGATGAATATCATATCACTTTCCAAAGGCCATTTTGGAGTACTGATACTATAAAATTTAAACCCATTATTAATGATTCCCTCGATAACCAAAAATTAAAGCACACAATGGATGACATCAAAGTTGTCCCCAATCCATATATTGCAACTAATAAAATGGAACCGGCAGTAAAAAATCCTTATTTGAATCAAAAACGTCAGATAATGTTTACTCATGTCCCTGCTCAATGTGAGATAAAGATTTTTACCAGCAGTGGTATTCTAGTGGATGAATTTCAAGTTTCCAATAGCTCTGAGAATGGTGTAGCACATTGGGACCTCCAGAGTAGAGAAGGATTAGATATTGCAGCCGGAGTATATATGTACCACATTAAATCTTCTCTTACTAATGACGTTAAAATGGGAAAATTTGCAATTATAAAATAGAAAGCAGATAATAATTTCAAATATCCGGAGAATTCATAATGAATATTAAACGAATTTCGATTATAATAATTTTACTATTACTTCCTTTATTAGGAATAAATGCCCAGGAACCGTACAGGGTAGGAACTACTACTGCTAATTTTCTGGAGATTGGAATAGGAAGTGATGGAACTGCCATGGGTGATGCCTATGTCAGTGTTCCCGGTGGCCTTTCTTCTATTTACTGGAATCCCGCTGGTCTGGCATTTATGGAAAAAAATCACGCTCTTTTCATGCAACAACCCTGGCTGGTAGGAATTACCCTCAATGCAGCAGCAGCTGCTTATGTAAATCCTTACATTGGCACTTTATCTGTCGGACTTTACAACATGGATTACGGAAAAATGGATGTAACAACTCTAGATATGCAGGAAGGTACAGGGGAAAAATTTTCAGCAGATGATTACTGTTTTAGTTTTAGTTATTCTCGAAAACTAGCCCAGTGGTTTGCTTTTGGTGCTTCCGGTAAATATATAGTTTCTCAAATCTGGCACGAAAAAGCCAGTGCGATGGCCGTTGACCTGGGTGTATTGGTCAATACCAATTTTTTCTCTTTTTCCGGTAAAGAAAAAGACGCTTTAAAAATAGGAATGAGCATCTCAAACTATGGTACTAAAATGAAGTATAGTGGATTGGATCTGGTCTATCCTATAGATATTGCTCCTAATGAAAATGGGAATTTTGAAGATACACCAGGGCAATATAAATTATCGGAATGGGAATTACCTCTGATTTTTCGTTTTGGAATGTCACTTAATCCTATTTCGACAAGATATCATAGGCTGACTTTGGCTGCCGATGCACTCCACCCTAATAACAATAGTGAATATATAAATCTGGGTACTCAATACAGATTTAACATCCCAGGAACCGGAAGTTTATTTTTAAGAGGCGGTTACAAAGGCATATTTATGACTAGAAGTGAATATGGTTTAACCTATGGTGGCGGACTACTTCTCAATCTATTAGGCAACTATAGTATTCAAATCGACTATGCTTTTCGCAACCTTGGAATATTAGGTAGTACCAATACTTATACAATTGAATTAGTATTCTAGACCCCTTTATTTCAATTTATTGGAACTTTTATTATAAAAATAATGAAGGCCTTTTGTAGTATTTTTGGATTAAGATTATTATTTAATCACAGGTGATCTACAAAATACATGCAGCCCTAGAGTATAATATTCAGAAATCTTAATACTCTTAATATAGATTAGATAATAACACAATGATAAAAAATAGGAAAAATAAAAGAATCTAAGTTAAATTTGGGTTATGTAAGTTAAAAACTTCAATGTTTGAGAAACTAAAAATAGGACTAATATTACTCCCAGTTTCATTAATATTTTGTAGTATGAACTGCGAATCTACTCTAAACTATGAAAACAATAAAAATGATACTCAAGCGGGAATTAATATTTTTCATTATAATGACAATTTGGGGCGTGGCATAAATATGGGAAATGCTTTAGAAGCACCTAATGAAGGAGAATGGGATGTTAAAATCGAGAAGGAATACTTTTCGATTATCAAAGATGCTGGATTTAGTAATATAAGAATTCCTATACGATGGTCAGTTCATACTGCAGATGAAGCTCCTTATAATATTAATCATACTTTTATAAATAGAGTAGATTGGGTAATTGGTAATGCTCTAGCTAATGACCTTAAGATAATAATTAATATTCACCATTTTGAAGCAATAATGGAGCAACCAAGCCAGGAGAAAGAAAAATTTTTCAGTCTTTGGCGCCAAATTTCTCAACATTATAAAGATTTTTCAATGGACATATGCTTTGAAATTTTAAACGAGCCTCATGATAAATTAACACCCCAACTCTGGAATCAATACTTAGTCGAAGCTTTAAATATTATTCGAGCTAGTAATCCGGAAAGACCGGTGATAATCGGGACTGCAAACTGGGGCGGTATTACAGCTCTATCTGAACTTGAACTGCCTGATGACGAAAATATAATTTTCACTTTTCACTACTATGAGCCTTTCCATTTTACACATCAGGGAGCTGAATGGAATGAAGGCAGTGAAGCCTGGCTAGGTACAAGTTGGGAGGCAAATGATTCTGAAGTTAACGATATTGTGGAAGATTTCAACCTAGTTGAGAATTGGGCTAATAATAATGAAATCCCAGTCTTTTTAGGAGAATTTGGTGCCTATAGCAAAGCCAATTCTACTTCTAGACAATTATGGACTAAATCAGTTCGGGAAGAAGCCGAAAAGAGAAATTTTAGTTGGGCTTACTGGGAATTTTGTTCAGGATTTGGAGCCTATGATGATCAATCTAATAAATGGAGAAGATATTTAATCGAGGCCTTAATAGAATGAATCTATGCAAGAAAGATAAATAAACACATTCTTCTCCCATTTTGGTAGATTCATAGAATAAAGTATTTGAATTGTAAAAATGTATAATAAACAGCAGTATAAATAGTGGAGAAATAAATAATGAAAAGGTTCAATAGCAGTCAATTATCTGTTTTTCTATTAATTTTATTCCTGATAAATATTTCGGTCCTGGCACAAAGAGGCCCGGCTCCCAACGACACTCTTGATTCCTATCAAATTCATTCTGATAAACAAGTCACTTTCAAAGTTTATGCTCCTAACGCTAATGCTGTAAAATTAGGTGGTGCTGAGCTACTCAATATGGTGAATAATAAAGAAATGGAAAAAACAGAGGAGGGTATTTGGCGAATAACTGTAGGACCATTAAAACCCGGCTCCTATCGCTACAATTTTAACATAGATGGGGTTTCAGTTATAGATCCGTGCAATCCTCTGACCAGCCAGTCCAATATGAATAGCTGGAGTCTAATTCATGTTAAGGGCGCTGATTTTATGGATAAAAAAGATGTCCCGCATGGCGCTATTTCTGAAATAACTTATTATTCAAATTCGCTTCAGCGTTTTCGCCGCATGCATGTTTATACCCCACCCGGTTATGAATCTGGTAATAATAAATATCCTATTTTCTATCTTTTGCATGGAGCTCTGGATAGTGATGATTCCTGGTCCACAGTCGGACGAACTGGCTTTATTATGGATAATTTAATAGCACAAAATAAGGCTGAACCTATGGTGATTGTGATGCCAGCCGGTCATACAGGGCCATTTTGGTTTGGAATGGATCTCAATATCAGTGATTTTTTAAAGGATTTTAACAATGATATAATGCCTACTGTAGAAAAAAGATACAGAGTCCTTAATAATCGTGAAAATCGTGCTATTGCCGGATTGTCTATGGGGGGTGCTCAAACCCTTAATATTGCTATTCCCAATTTGCAAAAATTTGCCTATGTTGGTGTTTTCAGTTCAGGCATCCTCGGTTTTACAGATGAAGGCGGATTAGACACTAATACAGAGTCAAATTGGGAAGAACAAAATAAACAATATCTTGATAACGATAAGCTTAAGAAAGAGCTGAAACTTAT
Source organism: Fidelibacterota bacterium (assembly GCA_021735285.1). GTDB lineage: Bacteria > Fidelibacterota > UBA2242 > UBA2242 > JAFGTP01 > JAIPHI01. The sequence goes on from JAIPHI010000010.1 coordinate 12,124, forward strand.
CTGGTTTGGAATAGGAGAAGATGACTTTCTAATAAAAACTTCCAGAGCAACTGTCGATATGCTGGAAAATCATGGTTTTAATGTAGATTACAAAGAAACAACCGGAGGCCATACCTGGCAAAACTGGCGACAGTATTTATACGAATTTTCGCAAAAATTATTCAAATCATAATTTATTAGTTCACAAATCTTTCAATTCAGGAATAGACAATGAAAACAATAGCCCTGTTAATATTGATACATTTTACTTCTTTTTGCTTTGCAAAAGATTATTACGGTGCAGAATTACGCACAAAAATTTCCTATACTTATGGACGTTTTGACGTTTGTTTGAAAGCCTCCTCTGCCAGCGGCCAACTATCCACATTTTTTCTATATCATGAACTCGGCTCAGAAGGAACAGAAGAATGGAATGAAATCGATATCGAAATATTAGGTAGATATGATGATAATATTCAATTTAATACAATTACCCCCGGTCAAAAGAATCATGTATGCAGTCAAATGGTAAATTTTGACCCGGCAGCAGATTTTCACCACTATGCTATCGAATGGACACCGGATTATGTGGCCTGGTTTATCGATAGTACGGAAGTTTTCCGACAAACAGGTCCCCATATTAAAACTCTTACGGAAGATCAAAAGATAATGATGAACATCTGGCAACCGGTTTATGAGGACTGGGTGGGAGAATTTGATAACCGAACATTGCCTCAATTCGCTTATTATGATTGGATCCAATATAGTTCCTATACTCCTGATTCTGGCAATTGTGGAACGAATAACAATTTTACTTTTAAATGGAAAGATGATTTTGACAATTGGAATAAAAGCAGATGGGCCAAAGCCAGCCATACCTGGAATGGCAATAATAGTGATTTCACACCTCAAAATATTGTTTTTCAGGATGGAAAAATGGTTCTCTGTCTAACTGATAAAGTAAATCCGGGGTATATTGACAAAAACGAGCCTTTTATTGAGAATGCAAGGTATATAAATAAGGATATAAGCGTACAATTTTCTGAAGAAATATCTCAAAAGAGCGCAGAAAAAATCACCGCATACAATCTTTCAGGAGAACCGGGAGCAATTCTCTCGGCAAATCCGGATAAAAATAACCGGAGCGTAATCCTGGATACAGAGAACCTTGACAGTGATGCATCTTATACTATCTTTGCTTCGCAGATAGCGGATCTATTCAACAACAGAACAATGGCTTCCAGTAAAAAGGTCATTATGCCTGCTAAAAGAAAATTCCCCATGTTTATTAACGTGGGAGGCTCACAAGAATTACAATATAACTCTGATTACAAATGGAAAGACAATTATTATGGCTATATTGGAGGTGCTGTTTATACAGTTTCAGGCGATATTGCAAATACACAGGAAGATAAAATCTACCACAGCTTTATCAATGGTATTGTTGAATATAAAATCACTGTGCCCCCAGGAAAATATGATATATCCATGATGCTGATGGAGCAATATTTTAACAAAGCCAATCAGAGAATTTTTGATATATATATTGAGAATGAACAGGTTGCTGATTCACTTGATATATATAAGGAGACTGGAAAATACAGTGCTTATATCCTTCAAGCTTATGATATTTTAATTGAAGATGGAGTAATGGACATTTATTTTAGTGGTATTAAGGATATGCCCGTTTTAAATGGCTTGAAAATATTTCAACATTCTACTGAAATTCAAAAAAACTCTCATCAACTAATAGATTTTCAGCTAGATCAAAATTATCCCAATCCTTTCAATGCTAATACCACTATAAAGTTTAATACATATACTCAGGGAAAATATGATTTGTCAATTTTTAATGTGCTTGGAGAAAAAGTGGAAACGCTCCTTCATAAAAATTTAAATCCAGGTAATTATAAAGTAAGATTACAGTCTAAACTCCCCACCGGAGTTTATTATTATAAACTAGGAATAAATTCTAAATCAAAAAATATAAGCAAGACTAAAAAAATGCTCCTGTTAAAATGAGGTTGAATATGCATTACAAAAAATTATTAAACAGCCTATTAATTTTGTTAATCTTTATTAAATGTGGACCTACTTCATCTAATGACACGGAAAATAAAAGCAAGGCTTGGGATTTGAAAGAATGGAAACTTGTGTGGCACGATGAATTCGATAGCGATTCATTAAATACCCAGTTATGGAAATATGAAACCGGAGGCCATGGATGGGGAAATAATGAAGAACAATATTATACAGAACGCAGAGAAAATGCTTATCTAAAAGATGGTAATCTTATTATTTGTGCTCGGAAAGAAAATTATGAAGATAGTGATTACACATCTGCAAGACTAAATTCCAGGCAGGGATGGACTTATGGAAGATTTGATGTGAAAGCTAAATTACCCCAAGGCCGAGGAACCTGGCCTGCTATCTGGATGTTACCGGATGAGTGGACAGTCGGTACAGGCAACTGGCCGGGAGTTGGCGAAATCGATATTATGGAGCATGTAGGCTATGATCCGGGGCAAGTTCATGCTTCAATTCATACTGAGGCTTATAATCATGTAAAGGGAACCCAGAAAACCGCTCAAATTTTCGATACAACAGTTTTTTCTCAATTCCATGTATATTCTCTGGAATGGAATCAAAGCAGTATCCAGGTTTCCATGGATGACTCATTGTATTTTACCTATCAAAAAGAAGCCGATGCAGACTGGAAAACCTGGCCTTTTACCCAGGATTTTCATTTATTATTAAATCTTGCTATAGGTGGGGCCTGGGGCGGCGCTCAGGGCATAGATAATAGTATTTTCCCGGCTAAATTTGTAATTGATTACGTGCGAGTATATAAAAAAATTAAATAAAACAGGAGCTAAAATGTTCAAAAAATTCTTTCTTACAGCAATTTTTGTATTTAGTACAATTTTCATTCAGGCCAAAATTATAGATGCTGAGATTGAGAAAAAAGTAAATACCCTCCTCCAAAAAATGACCTTAGAAGAAAAGATTGGTCAATTAAATCAATATAGTAGCACATGGGAACTGACCGGACCTACCCCCGAAGACGAAACGAATCAAAATCGATTAGACGATATTAAAAGTGGTAGAGTTGGTTCTATGCTCAATGTTGTTTCGGCCAAGGAAACGCGTGCTGCTCAAAAATTAGCAGTGGAAAATAGTCGGTTAGGCATTCCTTTGATTTTTGGTCTCGATGTAATCCATGGATTTAGAACCATTTTTCCCGTGCCCCTAGGACAGGCTGCTAGCTGGGACATGGAAGTTATTAAACAGGGAGCCAGAATTGCTGCTACTGAAGCCGCAGCTGCTGGTATTCACTGGACCTTTGCCCCTATGGTAGATATATCTCGTGATCCTCGCTGGGGAAGAATAATGGAAGGTGCCGGGGAAGACCCCTATCTAGGTTCGCAAATAGCAAAAGCTCTGGTGCAAGGTTATCAAGGCAAGAGCTTGAGTAGTGACAATACAATTGTAGCCTGTGCAAAACATTATGCAGCCTACGGGGGAGCGATAGCCGGTCGAGATTATAACAGCGTCGATTTGTCCATGTATGATTTATATAACATTTATTTGCCACCCTATAAAGCGTGCATTGACGCTGAAGCAGGTACATTTATGAACTCATTTAATACTTTGAACGGAATACCAGCTACTGGCAATCAATTTTTAGTCAACAATATTCTTAGAGATAAATGGCAATTTTCAGGATTGCTACTTTCGGATTGGAATTCTATTGGTGAACTAATACCTCATGGTTTGGCTAAGAACCTAAAAGAAGCTGCTAGAATCGCCCTGCAAGGCAGTACTGATATGGATATGGAAAGCAGTGCGTACATTAATCATCTTGCAGAATTAGTTAAGACAGGCACGATTCAGGAAGAACAAATAGATAATGCTGTAAAAAGAGTTTTAACTCTTAAATATAAACTTGGCTTATTTGACGACCCCTACAAATATTGCTCGACAGAGAGAGAAAGATCCCAAATTTATTCCCATGAGAATCAATCTTTTGCTTTAGAAATGGCCAGGGAATCTATAGTATTATTAAAGAACAATAATATTTTACCTCTATCTAAAGAGATTGGTAGTATTGCGGTAGTTGGCCCTCTGGCAGCAGACAAAGATAATCCACTCGGTAGCTGGCGTTGTCAGGGTGAAGAAAATACTGCTGTCTCTCTGCTTTCCGGTATTAGAAAGGCTGTCTCATCCAAAACAAAAATCCATTATGCAAAAGGCTGCGACTTGCTTACTGATGAACAGGAGTATCAATTCCATAATCAAATCTCTATAAATAAAGATAATTATCAAGGTATAAGCAAAGCAGTGAAGATTGCGGAAAAAGCTGATGTAGTAATTGCAGCCGTAGGTGAAACTGCTTTAATGTCAGGTGAAGCTCGTTCCAGAATGAATATTGATCTACCGGGAGTTCAGAACAAATTAATGGAGGAACTTACAAAAATTGGCAAGCCAATTATCGTTGTGCTTTTCAATGGACGACCGCTCGCAATTCCGGAAATTGATAAAAATGCAGCAGCAGTTGTAGAAAGTTGGCTGGCTGGGTCCCAATCAGGAAATGCAATTGCTGAAGTTCTATTTGGAGACCATAATCCAGGTGGCAAATTGCCAGTTACTTTCCCCCGCCATGTTGGTCAAATTCCAATCTATTATAATCATTTAAATACAGGACGACCGGTAATGGAAAATTCTGATATATTTGTATCAGGTTATACTGACGGACCATCAACCCCTCTCTATCCCTTTGGATACGGTCTCAGTTATACAACCTTTGAATATTCAAATTTAAAACTAAGTAATAAAAAATTAGGCATGGATAAATCACTAACAGTTTCGGTAGATCTGACAAATACAGGCGAAAGAAAAGGCAAGGAAACCGTGCAACTTTATATTCGTGACATGGTTGGGACCTATTCCAGACCAATCAAAGAATTAAAAGGTTTTAAAAAGGTAGCACTAAAACCAGGTCAAACCAAAACTGTCCAATTTGAGATTAACAAAGATAAACTCAGCTATTACAATGCTCAATATGAACAAATATATGAACCTGGAGAGTTTGAAATCATGGTTGGTGGTAATTCTGTTGATCTTCTCACAACCAAATTTGAATTGTTAGAATAATCTTTGCAATGAGGACAGTTTAACCTGAAAATTCATAAACATTCATTTTCCAGGTCAAATTTGACTAAATTAACAGGTTTAATTATGAAAAAATTATTACCCCTCTTTTTAATGTTTAATCTGGCATTTGCCTACTTTACAATAGATGGTGAAAATATCCTCGATAATAATGGAAATCCAATTTTATTAAAAGGGTTAGGATTAGGAGGCTGGTTGGTACCCGAAGGCTATATGCTCAAATTCCCCGGTTTTGGTTCACCATCTTCAATAAATGAACAAATAGTAGATGTTTTAGGTGAAAGTAAGGCTCGAGAATTTTACAAGATATACCATCAGAATTACGTCACCAAAGAAGATATAATAAAAATAAAAAACTGGGGCTTTAATCATATCCGCCTCCCTTTTAGTTACAAAATGTTTGATTCAGAAACTCCTTCTCCTATTTTTGTGGATGATGGTTTTGCAGTAGTTGACTCTTGTTTGTGTTGGTGTAAGGAAGCTGGCTTATATTTAATTTTGGATATGCATTGTGCACCTGGAGGCCAAAATCCAGGAAATATTAGTGATAGTGACGGCGAGGCAAAACTATGGACTGATCCGGATAATCAAGATAAGATCGTTGATATATGGCAAACTATTGCAAATAGGTATGCTCAAGAAGAATGGATCATCGGTTATGATTTGATCAATGAGCCTGTTTTACCGGATGGTTATGACGGTCAGAACCTGCGCAGCCTATATCTCAAAATCAAAAATGCTATTAGGGAAGTCGATCAGGAACATATAATCTTTATTGAAGGTGATTGGTATGCTACGGATTTTTCAGGTTTAACTCCGATCTTTGATCCTAAAATGGTCTATTCCTTTCATAAATATTGGAATCCAAATAATACAGGTGCAATTCAATCCTATTTAAATATTCGTAATAATACCGGTGTCCCTCTCTGGCTGGGCGAGACAGGTGAAAATTCAAATACCTGGTTTGCTGAAATGGTCGAACTGGTAGAGAATAAAAATATCGGCTGGTGCTGTTGGACTCATAAAAAATTTGAAACTACTACTGCCCCATTTTCTGCTCAATTACCTTCCGATTTCTCTCAATTGACTAATTACTGGGAAGGCAATACCAATAAACCCATAGAATCAAAAGCCTGGCAAATACTCCAAGAATTTGCCAATAATCTAAAAACAGAAAAATGCAAAATTAATCCAGGTGTAATACCTGCCTATCTCGATAATAAATTTTTAACTACGAATAAAAAAGTTAAAGAAAATACAATTCCCGGAAAAATTTATGCTGTAGATTATGATATAGGAAACCAGGGTATTGCTTATTCTGATAATGATTACAAACGCAACCAATACGAAGATTATACTCCCTGGAATCAGGGCTGGGAATATAGAAACGATGGAGTAGATATTGAAAGCTGTGATGATCCCAAAAGCAATGGCTACAATGTAGGCTGGACTGTAGATGGAGAATGGCTGAAATACACAGTTAATATTGAACATAGTGGAAATTATAATCTCGAATTTAGAATAGCAGGTAATGGGGGTAAAATTAAGCTACTATATAATGGAAAAGATGTACGTGGAAATATTGAAATACCGGCTACAGGAGGTTGGCAAAATTGGAAATCTATTAATATAGAGGATATTGAACTCAAGCAAGGTCAAGGGACTTTAAAATTGCAGATTATTGAAAGCGGATTTAACTTTAACAGTCTTGATTTTTCATTTACTGAGGGTGTTAATAATGATATTTCCCCATTACAAAATTATTGTTTTTTAAGTAAGAATTACCCGAATCCTTTTAACCCTTCTACAAAAATTGAATATAATATTCCTAATAGCAGCCATGTATCATTATCAATTTATGATCTCCTGGGCAATAAAGTAAAAACACTGGTAAATAAAAATTTATCATCGGGTCACTACGAAGTTTGTTGGCATGGAACAAATCAGAATGAGCAAAATGTATCATCAGGTATTTATATTTATGAATTAATTACGGAAAACGATTGTAAAATTAATAAGATGTTATTAAAGAAATAAAATTAAAAATATTTTAATCATATTTGAGGGTAACACAATTATGGTATATAATAATGCAAAACGTGTGATTATCTCGATTTTTCTATTGCTAATACTTTTTGGTAATCAAATTTATCCAAAAACTTTTGATGAAGAAATCGACAGCCTTATTAGTGAGATGACTCTTCAAGAAAAAATTGATCAGCTTAGAAATAATGGATTTATGACTACTCCTGCCAACAAGAAATTGGGGATTCCAGGCTTTGTTATGGACGATGGGCCGCATGGTGTTCGTTTTGAAACAGCAACCTGTTTTCCCTTAACTATGTCTATGGCAGCTATGTGGGATAGAAATATATGGCATCAGTTAGGAACGGCAATGGGAGAAGAATTTCAGGCTTTTAGCAAACATGTTCAACTTGGGCCGTGTATAGATCTTTGTCGTGATCCCCGTAATGGTCGTAGTGGGGAGAGTGGTGGAGAAGACCCTTACCTCTGTGGGCAACTGGCGGTAAACCTTATTCAAGGAATTCAATCTAATCCTGTAATCGCAACACCCAAACATTACAATTGTGTCAATCGACAGGATAATAGGAACTCGAGTAATGTAATCATTACTGAACACCAACTAATGGATCACTATGGTTATAATTTTCGGAAAGCAGTCCAGGAAGGTGGAGCTTTGGCAATTATGTCCTCTTATAATTTGATCAATGGCCAACATGCTTCGGAAAGTAATTTATTATTGAATAAAATTTTAAAAGAACGCTGGGGATTCCCATTTATGGTTATGTCTGATTGGGGTTCTATCCACAATTCTGAAAAAGCTATAGAAGCCGGCAATGACCTCTGTATGGGTAATGATAAGTATAAGAATGATTTGTTAAATCTAGTTAATCAAGGAAAAGTAAGTGAAGAAACAATTAACACTTCCGTTAAATACGTATTAAAAACAAAAATGCTCTCAGGAATGCTGGATGCAGCTTATCCCCAAGCTGATCAATCAAAAGCCAATAGTGCAAAACATCAGGAGTTATGCAGACTGGCTGACCAAAAAGGGATTGTGCTTTTAAAAAACCAGGATGATATTCTGCCCATACCTAAAAATAAAACTATTGCTTTAATCGGGCCCAGTGCTAATAAAGCACAAATGAATATCTTTGGGAGTTCGAAGGTGACGCCCCCCTACTCCATTTCTCCCCAACAAGGAATCGAAAATAAAATAGGCTCATCTAAAGTCTCTTTTGCCAAGGGATGCGATATATTTAGTAATGATACTTCCGGTTTTAACAAAGCGAGGGAACTTACTGCTGAAAATGATTATGTAATATTTGTTGGAGGCCTGGATGAGACTGTAGAAGGAGAGGGCTATGGAAAAGGAGGTGACCGCAAAAATAATTCTATCCAGTTACCTCAAAAACAGCAGATGCTAATTAATGAACTGGCCCAAGTAAATCCCAACTTAATAGTCATTCTGGAAAGTGGTGGAGTATGTGCTGTCAGCAATTGTATTGATAATATTAAAGGCTTTCTCTATTCTTTTTATACAAGTCAGGAAGGTGGTAATGCACTTGCTGATGTGCTTTTCGGTGATTATAATCCAGCCGGTAGATTGCCTGTAACAATGCCCCAAAGCGATGCCCTAATGCCCGCTATTAATAGCGACTTCACTGACGATTTTAATTGTGGATATCGCTATTACGATATGACTGGCAATGAATATCAGTATGCTTTTGGATATGGTCTGAGTTATACAGACTTTGCGTATAATAAGATCGATATAAGCCCCTCAAATCCTACTATTGGAGATACAATCCAGGTCTCTGTGGAAATCGAAAATATAGGTGATAGAGCAGGCGAAGAAGTAGTTCAGCTCTATCTCACAAATTCCGCCAGCAATGCCTGGCATCCCAAAAAAGAGCTAAAGGATTTTAAAAGAATTGCATTGCAGGCCGGGGAAAGTAAGAGTATCAATTTTACTCTCGATATTGAGGATTTTTATGATTATGATAGATCTCAGCAAAAATATATTATTGAAGAGGGAAAATATATTATAAAGGTAGGTGGCTCCTCAGATGAGTTACCATTAGCCAAGGAAATAAATTTAATTGATGGAAGTCTAAAAAGTGATCTCAGAGCCGTTAATATTTATACCTATCCTCGCTATCCTGAAAAGAATGATCAAGTTTTGCTCCTGGCTACAATCAAAAATTACGGAGTCGCGGCATCCACTAATCAGAATTTAATAGTAAGCTGGAAAATTGATGGAGAAAGCATCGCCGTTTCGGAAACAATTGAACAACCAATATTGCCCGGTGAAATGCGGCTGATCAGTTGTGCTACGGAGCTTCCAAATTCTAATTACTGGACTCCGGAGAAAGAAATGACATATGAAATCGAGGTAATTGTAGATCCTGAAAATACGGAAGATGAATATTATGAAGATAACAATAGATCAAACAAAATAGTAAAAGTCTTTGATAAACCTCCTGCAAATCTTGCTCTCAACTGTCCTGTTACTGCTTCCTCTATCGAAGAAAATCCGCCGGAAAATGTAGATCCGGAGAATGTCAATGACGGAGACATGTCAACCCGCTGGTCGAGTGCCTGGTCAGACCCTCAATCCATCACCCTAGATTTGGGAGAAATGTTAAATTTTAACCGGATCAACATTCATTGGGAAGCAGCCTACGCATCTCAATATTATGTTCAGATTTCTGATAATAATGAGGACTGGCAGAATATAAGGGAAGTCACAAATAGTAATGGCGGGCTTGATCAGATCAATGTCAATTCCAAAGCAAGATATATCAGAATTTACGGAACCGAAAGAGCGACAGAATATGGTTACTCGATCTATGAAATTGAAGTGTTTAACCTTGACACTGAAACTCAGGCTATCCAAAAAGAGATACAAGGAAAAACACATAGGTTCGAACTAAATCGGATCTACCCCAATCCCTTTAATAATTCTACTCGAATCAAATATTCCATTAATGACCGATCTTTTATAACTTTACGTGTTTATAATATAATTGGAGAATATATCAACACACTTGTAGAAAAAAAATTGGATCGAGGTGCTTATGAAACAGCCTGGCCTGGTACAAATTCACAAGGAGAACAAGCACCTAGTGGGATATATCTGCTTTGTATGGCTGGCAACAATCAGGCTGTTTACAAAAAAATGGCCTATATAAAGTAAGATTAAAATTTTTAAAAATTATTCAGGTAAGAAAATATGTTTAATTTATCTAAATCATCATTTATTATTTTACTAATCTGCCCCCTTATCTTATTCAACTGTTCCAAAAATCAACTCAAGGAACCTGAATATCAGATTCTCGCTAAGATAGGAGATAAGGAAATCACAGTTAATGAATTCATCAAACGCGCTGAATATACAATCAGGCCCCCCTATTGTAAAACTAATTATGGAGTCAGTAAAAATATCATTCTCAATTCTTTAATTGCTGAAAAGCTAATGGCACTCGAAGTCAATCCTGACTCAGTAATAGTAAAAGACAGCCATCTTGCCAAATATGTGAAAGGAAGAAAAGAACAGGCCATGCGCCGCTTTCATTTCTACAAGCATGGTACTCAGAAAGTAAAACTGGATTCTAATGAGATTAAAGAAATATATAAATTGGCCGGAAGAGAATACAAAATTAAATATTTTAATTTTCCTGATAAGGAACTTGCTAACCAATTTATGGAGCAATTACAACAGCATGGAAATAGTTTTCAGCAGGTCGTCAATAATTTACAAGTTGAAAGGGAAGTTAAGATTCCGGAAATGGAAGTTAAATTTACTACAAGCCAATCAGATGCAATCCATTCTAAACTTTATAGTAGTGGAGCCCAAAATCTGAAATCAGGTGATATTATTGGTCCTCTTGAAACTCATGCCAAAAATTATGTTATTCTCCAAATCGATGATATAAAATCTCAGGCTGCCCTATCTAATGAACAAATAAAAACCAGACACAATGATGTACGAGAGTATCTCAGAAAAGACAAAGCCAAAAGCAGATATGCCCAATATGTGCATCAATTAATGGCAGGCAAGGAAATGCAATTCAATAAAAATACTTTTAAAGAAGTCGCCAAAGTATTCTCTGAAATATATACTATTTCCAAAAAGAAAAAGAAAGAGAGTCTCAATGATGCTCTCTGGGGAAAAAATATCGAACAGCTAGTTGCAGATAGTTTAGGCAATACATTAAATAATCTTAATCACCAGGTTTTGTTTACATTAGATGGCAATCAATGGACTGTAGAAGATTTTAGAGAAGAGTTGCTTTCACATCCTCTGGTATTTAGGAAAAAAGGGATACACGGTCTGGCTGATTTTGCTAAACAATTTAGATTAGCAATCGCAGACCTAATTAGAGACCATTATATCACCCAAGATGCTTACAAGACAGGATATGAAGAAACTGAGTATGTTCAGAATTATACCAATATGTGGCGCGACGAAATACTTGCCACCTATGATAAATACAGATACCTGAACAATGTCGGATATGAAATGAATTTCAGAGAAAATTATTTACAAGCTATCAATACTCATCTGAATAGTTATGTAGATAGTCTCCAAAATAAATATAGTCAATCTATTGAAATTAATACAGAAACCTTTGATAATATTCAATTAACAAATATAGACCTCTTTGCTCTGGAGTCCAATGCTGCTTATCCAATTGTTGTGCCCAATTTTCCAATTATAACCACTGATACAAAGCTCGAATATGGTACGATAATGAAGGAATAACATCATATATGTCAAAACCTACAAAAACAATGGTCATTCGGTGTGAAGGCTGTAAAAACAAATTATTTAAATATCACAAAATTGGTAAAGGCAATCTCATCCATATGTATAAATCAAAAATTAAATCTGACAATGCAGAATATAGAGAGGGCTTTGTTTATTGTTCCTGCGGTAAAAAATTTGGTCGGGATGAAGGCGACTATATCAAAGTTTACGGGACCTATAAATTTGAATGAAATTCATAAATTCCAGCAACTATCATAATATTGAATCCTTTTTTTAGTTTACAATTTTTTTTCTTTCTCCTTACATTATAAAAATTCCCTGTTACCAGGAATAATTGGTAGCAGGGAATTTTCAATTAGAATCATAGGGGAGTTTTAAATTAAAGAAAACACATACAATATTCTGGACAGCATTTATTGGCTATATTAATAATTTAATATCCTTTTTTTTCCATCAGAGAATTCACGTTAAGAAAATTTATCTACGGCGCGTTAAGAAACTATTTATTGTTTATTCGAAAAATCAGTTATTCGGTGTTAAACATATTTATTACCATCTTCATAATATCTCTCAAAGTATAAAACAAAATAAGTTTAAATAGTTTTAGCAGAGAAGATAAATTTTTAGTTAATTCTCGTCAGGACATGATTTTTTGTTACTTTTGTATCCAG